>DQTM01000098.1 GCA_015662785.1 Sulfurospirillum arcachonense
ATAATGGTTTCTATTGGAACATTTGATTGGGGAAGCATCAAAAAACTCAAATCACTACCTCTCTCAACAAACTTGGTAATGATTACAACAGTTGTGGTTACAGTGTATACTCACAATTTAGCTCACGGTGTATTTTCAGGAGTTCTTTTAGCTTCACTGTTTTTTGCCAACAAAATATCTCACTTTATGTATAGTGAAACTTCATACAATGAAGACAATACAGTTAAAACTTATAAATTCATTGGTCAAGTCTTTTTCAATAGTGCAGATAAATTTTATAAAACTTTTGATTTTAAAGAAGTAGTAGATAAAGTTGTTATTGATTTAAGAAGAGCTCACTTTTGGGATATATCAGCAGTTTATTCACTTGATAAAGCTGTTATAAAATTAAGAAGAGAAGGCACAGATGTGGAAATAATTGGTCAAAATGAAGCAAGTTCTACTATAATTGACAGATTTGGGATTCATGATAAACCTGAAGAAATTGAAAAAGTAATGGGAGGACACTAAAATGGAAAAAGTATTAGTCTGTATTGATGGCTCAAAACTTTCACGTGCAGTTTGTGATTATGGTGTTTGTATTGCTAAAAAACTAGATTTACCTCTTGTTTTACTCTATGCCATAGAACACTCACATACAACAAAAAAAGTTGATTTATCTGGAAGTATAGGGTTTGGTTCTAAAGAAGATTTATTGGATGAACTTGTAAATGAAGAGATGAGTGAGAGCAAAAAACTAATTCAAAAAGGTAAAGCTGTTTTAAAAGAGATGGAAGAGTATGTTAAATCTCAAAATTTTACAAATTATACCACTTTACAAAGACATGGAACACTTTATGAAACGCTAGATGATTTATCAGAAGATTTAAAAATAGCAATCATTGGTTTGAAAGGTGAAGATAGTGGAGATAAAAAAATAGGTTCTCATATAGAAGAGCTTATTAGAACTATCAATATTCCTATTTTACTTGTAAATGGTGAATTTAAACCAATAGACTCAATATTAATGGCTTATGATGGAAGCCAATATGCAAATAAAGTCATAAAAGAAGCAAAACAAAATCCTATTTTTACAAATGTTAAAAGACATATTGTTAATGTAAATAATGATTCTGCAATCTCAAACAAACTTTTAAGTGAGGCAAAATCACTGTTTGCAAATGCCGATATTGAAGTTGAAACAAAATCTTTAAGTGGTGATAGTGTTGAAGAACTAATCAAGTATCAAACACAAAACAACTTAGATGTTATTGCTATGGGTGCATATAGCCACAATAGATTTAGAAGTGTAATTTTTGGAAGTTTTACAACGCAGATGCTTTTAAAATCACAAAAGCCTCTATTTCTTTTTAGATAATCATTAGACTTTTACATGTAAAGCAAAAAGCACTCTTTACATGTAATAATCTCAATTAAGAGCTTTTTTATCCTATTAAGCTATAATTCCGTAACAAATTAATTCAAGGAAATAAAACATGGCAACAACTCACCTAAAAGGTAATGTAGTAAATTTAGCAGGCAACGAAGTAAACGTTGGAGACTTAGCTCCTATCGTAACTGTAGTAGCAAAAGACTTAAGTGATATTAAAGTTGGAGGCGAGCAAGGAAAAGCACAAGTTTTAGTTGTTGTTCCTTCACTAGATACTGCTGTATGTGCAAGTGAAACAAGAAGATTTAATACTGAAGCTGCAAAAATAGAAAATGCAAGTGTAACTGTAGTATCTATGGATTTACCATTTGCAATGGGTAGATTTTGTACAACTGAGGGAATCGAAAACCTAGAAGTTGGTAGTGACTTTAGAAACAAAGATTTCGCAAACGCTTATGGTGTTCTTATTGCTGATGGTCCTTTAGCTGGTGTTACATGTAGAGCTATCTTCGTAATTGACGCTAGTGGAAAAGTAGCTTATAAAGATATTTGTAACGAAATTACTGAAGAGCCTAACTATGATGGTGCATTAGCTGCAATTACTGAAGCGACAACTACAAGTTGTTGTGGAACTTGTCAGTAATCAAGACAAATAAAACAAAAATATACTAGAATTCAGATAAAATTTATCTGAATTCTAGGACTCTACATGTACAACAAATTTTCATCACAACCTCATCAACCATTTTTCTCTTTTGGTATACTATTTTTTATAACTTTTCTTCTTATATTAGGATTTAATTACTCTGGTATTGTCTCCTTGAAAAGTAGCATTTCAGGATTTCACTCATACCCTTTGATACACATAGTTTTCATACAGTTTTTCTTAGGTTTTTTGTTTGTAGTATTTCCTAGATTTTTAACTCAAGCAGAGATTCCTCTCAAAGTCTACATGAATCGTTTTTTTCTTTTCACACTAGGTGGTCTTACATACCTAGTATCTCTTTTCATTGGTCATGAATTAAATAAAATAGCTATGATTATACTAATAGTAGCAAGTTTTATGAGCTTCAAAACTCTTTGTAAAATCTACCAAAAAAGCATAGTTACTAACAAACACGATGTTACATGGATACTAACTGCTTTTGGTTTTGGATTGTTATCAAATATACTCTTTTTTATCTCATCATTTGGATTTCCAGCACTTGAAGCATTTAGTATACATATGGGTTTTTATCTGTTTTTATTTGCTCTTATTTTCACTATTTCCCAAAGAATGATACCTTTCTTTTCAAGTATAAAAGTTCAAGGTTATCAGATAAATAAATCAAAATATGTATTAGAGATAGCTTTTGGTTTACTTGGGCTAAAAGTAATTGCACTTAGTTTACAAATTGACCTATTTTCATTTGTTGTAGATTTATCTTTGTTTGCCTTTTTTACTTATGAGCTTTTAAAATGGAAGCTTCCAGTTTTTAAGGTAACTGCAATCATGTGGGTTCTTTATCTTTCACTATTTTGGTTACCAGTTGGCTTTTTTATCTCACTTTTAGAATCTACTTCAAGCCTCTTTGATATGGGCATAGTTTTTGAAAAATCAGCACTGCATACTCTTGCTATTGGTTACTTTTCTACTGTTCTTATAGGCTTTGGAACTCGTGTAGTTTTAGGACACTCTGGACGTACACCAACAGCAGACAAACTTACAGTTGTCATGTTTTGGATTATCCAAGCTATAGTTGTTATTCGTATCTTTGCTGGACTTAGTTTAAATGGAAATTTTGATTATATCTTTTGGATTATCATGAGTGCAAAACTACTGGCACTTGGGCTTATAGTTTGGTCTTTGAAGTACTTAGGAATCTTGATTAAAGGAGCTTAAGAGCTCAACTGGGCTACTTCTACGCTTTTATCACATGCACGATAAAACTTTAGTAGTCCTTCTATTTTACTTTTACTCAAATCGTGTTTAAAAGTAAGTCCAAAAAGTTCTTTTGCAAGCAGTTCATTACTAAGACTATCAACACCATAAGCTTTTGCTTTTTGCATTATCTTTATATCTCTTTCGCTAAACTTGCCTTTTAACTCATTCTCATACATAACCAACTCCACAAAATCGATCAAAAGTCCCATCTCTACGAAACGAAAAATAGTTCTCATCGCAACATGTACATGTAGATGAAACCTCTACATCTTTTAAGCCATTTGTATTTAAAGCAATTAAATCAAGATATATCTTACCATCTTCTATACATGTAAACTCTTCATAGCCACTTATGATTTCAGCCCCAACTTCATAACAACACTTTTTTATAGAGGGTCCAAATATGACTTTGATATCTCTACATGTAAACTCTTCTTCCATCTTTTTCATGGTCTTCTTAATGATGTTTTTGTATGAGCCAACTCGCCCCGCATGAGCCACTCCAATAACACCTCTTTCCTCATCTTTGAGTATAACAGGAATACAATCAGCCACAACTACACATAAAGCTATGTCTTTGTCAATTGTTATCATAGCATCACACTCTTTTTGTATCCATTTTTTATCTACAACTTCGACTATATCACTATGAGTTTGTTTCATAAAAACAAGTTTCTTTCTACCAACTTTTTGCTGCAGTTTATCTCTATCAATACCTATAAATCTATCCGTAAAAAAATGCATTTAGTAAAGTGCCATCATCTTGTCAACACTATCCCAGCTTATATCTTTTTTGCCTCTAAACATATGATAGATATATCTAGCAAACATATCAGTTTCTATGTTTACCTTACGTCCTTCGCGATACTCACTAAAGATAGTCTTCTCCAATGTATGAGTTATAATAGTAAGCCTAAATTCATTGTTTGTTATATCATTAATCGTCAAACTAACTCCGTCTATTGCTATACTTCCTTTTGGGATAATAAACTTAGAAAACTCTTTTGGTAAACTTATAACCATATCAGTAGCATTTTGATTTTTTGTGATTGATTTAATAGTGCCTAAACAATCTACATGACCTTGGACTATGTGCCCTTCTAGTCTATCACCTATTGCCATGGCTGGTTCTATATGAACTCTTATCTTTAGATTTTCTATTGCCATAAGAGCTCGTGTTTCTGCTGAAAGTTCTACTGTAAAAGTACTATCAGTTAGTTTTACAACTGTTAAACAGACTCCATTTGTCGCTATGCTATCGCCTATTTTTGGTCTATATTTTGCTTTTAGTGTCAAGTAGCTGTTTTCATAACTAACTACTGTTGCAAATTCTCTTATAAGTCCCGTGAACATTCTTCATACCTCTTTACATGTAAAGAAAGATTATAACATATTTAAACTAGCTTTTATTTTATTTGCTATAATATATTAATATGACAACTAAAGGAGAATGTTATATTTACTAACTCATCTAT
>DQTM01000283.1 GCA_015662785.1 Sulfurospirillum arcachonense
GGTTCGAGTCCGACCTCGGGTACCACTTTTTCTCAATATTTTTCCTAAAAACTGCAACTTTTCATTGATTTTTCATAAATATCGATATTTATTACAAAAAACCTTGTGCTTTATCTTTTTTCTAGCTATAATTCTAACTGAAAAATATGATTCAAGCTATATTTTTTGTAAACTGTATATTTTGACTTTTTGTTAACGTTAAATTGCAACTTAGAAAAAGCTTTATATTTAAAATTTTAACACCTTAGGAATTTGGTGTACAACAAGGAATTGTAATGGCAGTAGTAAACGGAACAGTAAAATGGTTCAACAGTGAAAAAGGTTATGGATTTATCGAGCCTGAAGATGGTGGAAAAGATATATTTGTACATTTTCGTCAAATAAACAAAAATGGTCAAGATCGTGCATCACTAGACGAAGGTCAAAAAGTGACTTTTGAAGTAGGCGAAGGACAAAAAGGTCCTCAAGCAGAAAACGTTACAGGTCTGTAATCTTTTTTGTTTCCAAGCAACGCAAGGTTGCTTGGACTACTTAACTACTTTTTAATCTCAATTACGTCACCATCTACATCGATAGTTTCACCAGCAAGAATCTTAGCTCTTTTTCTTAACTCAATTTCACCATTTCTTTTAACAAGTCCTTCTTCTATAAGTATCTTGGCATGTCCACCACTCTGTGCTAAATCCATAACTTTTATGAGTTTAAACAACTCTATATAATCATCTTTTAATTCAAATTCCATTTACAATCCTTTATTTTGATGAAATAATAGCAGAATTTAACTAAACTACATATACTTTTTAGTTTTCTTTGTTGCAATTGCATTATAAGGATTCTGCGGCCAATAATGTTTTTTGTATTTACCTCTTAACTCTTTTCTAACCTCATCATATGAGTTTTCCCAAAAACTTTTTAAATCGTATGTTATTTGTATAGGTCTTTTTGCTGGACTTAGAAGATGCAGTTGCAAAGCAAAACTGTTATTCAGTATCTTTGGTGTTTCATTAAGCCCAAATACTTCTTGAATCTTTACATGTAGAGATGGTTTATCTTTATTAAAATAATCTATAAGTATATTTGAACCACTTGGAACTTTTATGCTTGTTGGAGCCAGTTTATTTAACTCTTTTTGTTTTTCCCATGGAATCATTGATACAAGTATGCTATACATATCTAAATTCTCTACTTCTTTAATACTATTAATACTTTCAATAAAAGGGGCTAACCAAAACTCTAACGTCTCAAGCAAATTTTTATCACTAAAATCTTTAATATCTATTTGCATATGTTTTCTAACAAAATTTACTCTATTTTTAAGATTACTGGCTTTTTTACTCCAAGGTAAAAACTCTATGCCCTTCTCTTTTAGAAGATTTAAAAACAACTCTTTAAAATCTTTTTTATTAATATTTTTACTTGGTTTTGAAGAGAGTTGTAAATTTAAAAACCAATTCTCTTCTCGTATATCAAACTTTTTAGTTTGTTTATTATAAGTTACAGACTCTTTTTTAGTTATTAGTGAGCTAAAGTACTCTTCAATACTCTGTATATTTATACTACATGCTAAATTTATATAAGAATCAATGTTCTTTACATGTAAACTAGGTACAACTAAAAACTCTTCGTTAAACAAGCTATCTTCACTTCTTAAACTTGCCCCTTTCCCATTACTTAACTTATACCTAACATCATCTTCCACTCTTCTCTTAGCCAATCTATCAGGATACGCCCAAAGTAACATAATAGCTACCATATCAAAGTGGAATTTGATTGTACTTTTTGTTATATTTTTAATTGATTTTAATTTTTTATAAAAGAGTTGAGATTGTACATGTACCTCTTTTGCACTATATTGGTTTATATATATGCTATCAAAATCTTTTTCGTAAAGATAAGTAAATCTTGATTTGATGTCACTATCTCTATATGAACTTTTAAAAATATCTTTTTCACTCAAAAGTGCAGCAAGCAAGGTTGCTTCATATGCAAATCCAAATTCATCTGCTTTTAGTATCATATATGCAAATCTAGGATGAACTCCTAGACTTAAAGCTTTTTTACCAAACTGAGTTATCTTATAGCTTGAATCAAGCATATTTAACTCATATAAAACCTCTTTTGTACTCTTCACAACTGTTTCATCAGGAATATCTAACCAATGCAATTCACCAAACTCTTCAACACCCCACAAAGCTAAATCTAATACAACAGAACTCAAATCACTTCTAAGTATCTCTGGTTTTGTTGTTTTTTGTAATATTTTGTTTTCATGCCAAAGCCTATAACACTTTCCATGTGAAATTCTTCCTGCACGTCCTGCTCTTTGTGTAGCTGAATCAGATGAGATGAAACTAAGTTCCAAGTGGTTCATACCAGTTGCATAGTTATAACGAGATAGTTTCTCAAAACCACTATCTATGACTATCTTTACCCCCTCTATAGTCAAAGAAGTTTGGGCTATATTTGTTGAAAGGATTATCTTTCTTTTATTGGCTCTGTTTATTGCCTTATCTTGTTCTACTTTTGATAGTGCAGAATACAAAGGCAGAATTTGAACTTCACTCTTATTTAGTTTCTCTTTGAGACCTTTTTCCAAGGTTTTTATCTCTTTAACTCCTGCTAAAAAAACTAAAATATCTCCATCATCTTCTTTAAATGCTTTTAACGTACAACTTAGAAGCAGATTATTTATAGTTCTATAGTTTGGTTGAGATATATGAGTTTCAAGGTAACTATATTTTACTTCATAGCTTTTTCCAAAAGAAGTTACAACAGGAGTGTCTGTTAAAAAAGCAGTAAGCGCTGAAGAGTCCAAAGTTGCAGACATAATCAAAATTTTCAAATCATCTCGTAGTAACTCTTGAACCTGCAAAGACAAAGCCAAAGATAGGTCTGTGTGTATACTTCTTTCATGAAACTCATCAAAGATAATCATCGCTACCTCTTCTAAGTCAGGGTTACTTTGAAGTTTTCGTACCAATATAGCTTCGGTAACGACTAATATTTTTGTTTGTTTTGAGTGTTTAGAGTCCATCTTAACTTGGTAACCAACTCTTTGTCCAACCTCTTCTCCTAAAGACTGAGCCATGCGAGTAGCTACCATGCGTGCTGCCACTCTTCTTGGTTCTAGCATTATGATGATTTTGTCTTTTAACCAAGGCTCATCCAAGAAAGATATAGGGACTACCGTACTCTTTCCTGCTCCTGGGGGAGCTTGAAGTATAAGTTTTGTATGTTTATATAGTTTAGATTTTATTTCAGGAATGACTTCATTTATTGGTAGGTTTTTCATTATGCATATTATACTTAATTACACCACGATGAAGTTCAATATTGCCATCTTTTTCTAAATCTTTTAAAATTCTACTAACTACTACTCTTGAAGTTCCTAGATTTTGTGCTATTTTTTCATGAGTTATAGTAATCTCTGAGCTATTTTTTGCTTTCAAAAATGATAAAATTCTCTCTTTGAGAGGTTTGAACTTTATATCTTCAATAAGAGTTGCAAGTGATGTCAATTTAAGTGCAAAAAGACTAAACATATACTCTTGATAAGCAGTAGAGTATTTCATAAGCTCTTTGACACTCTTTGCATCTAGTATATAACCCTCTACGTCACTAAGAGTAACGGCACTACCAAGAGCTGGGGTTGAAGTGATAGTGCTTGAGGTGTTGACTACACACTGCTCGCCAGCTTCAACGTTATAAAGTGTTATCTCATCTCCATCTTCATTTTGAAGATAAACTTTTAGAGTTCCTGATTCAATATAGAGTATTCCTCCACACAAATCACCCTGCCAAAAAAGAATTTGTCCTTTTGGAAAAGTTACTTTTTTGGCATGCCTGAAAAATTTCTCTTTTTCTTGGGTATTGAAATCTTTAAAAAATAGGATATAGTGGACAAAAACCAGCTAATCCAGTCACTAGAGGTATAGCTCCTAAATAAGCCCATGGTTGATTACCAAAAAATGCTAAAGCAACTAATGCTAAACCTAATGCTATTCTTGCGCCTCTGTCAATTCCACCTACGTTACATTTCATACTAAACTCCTTGATTAATTTTAAGAAATTTACTCTTTATAAAAAGTTTTGTCTGTAACCTATGTTACATTATACTCTTTTTGAGATATGTATAGATAAACAAAACCACTATGGTTATCAAAATATATATATTTGAAAACAGTAGTATACATGTAAAAAGAAAAGCCAAAACAAAAGCACTATATCTCAAAAAACTTTTTTCAAATAACATGATAGCAGTTACTAACCCTATGATTGCATTTGCTATAAAAAATCCATCTGCAAAAGCGACCAAGTTGTCCAATGATAAAAACTCTATATATACAAGATATAGAGTTATCATATATATAAAAGAGAGGGCATTCAGAGCCCCTATTGGTGTTCCATTTTTAAAGTTTATTGATGTTTTTTTGGTTATAAAGTTTGACTTTTTCTCACTCAAAGCAAAGATAAGCCTGGCAACTCCTCCAACAAAAAGTATAAGTGTTCCTATACACAGTATCAAAGACATAGTGACAAGTATAATATTTGCGTATACACCAAAGATAGGCTCTAATAACCAAACTAGTTTGAAAGGTTCTACATCTTTTAAAGGGAACTCACCAAAACAGACCGCTAAAGAGATTAAGGCATAAATAATAGAAACAGATACAGCAGAAAAAACAACAGCTTTTTTTAGTGTTTCGCTATCTTTAACTTCGCTGGAGTAGTTTCCTATAACTTCCCATCCAACTATAGACCAAAATATCAACAAAAATGAGTAGCCTATTTTTTCAACATCTATTTGAGGTAAAACA
>DQTM01000085.1 GCA_015662785.1 Sulfurospirillum arcachonense
AAAAAGATAAATAATTTGGAGGATTTATGATGGACTTACCAACAATATCGCTTATATTAGCAGCAGTTGCATTTTTAAGTGCATTGACATATAGCACATATATAATCATCTCAGATTAAAATAAGGGCATAAAATGCAACTAACATAAGAGAGGTAATATTTACTAAAATTATTAAAAGTACAGTAAAAATGATAGAGCGGGACTGGCTGGTTTTAGCTTGCTAAAATTTGCCTGTACCCGACTACCTAATGGATAAGAGAGTGAACTATAAAAAAGTTAATTAGAAAAGCACCTTACCTCCTTTTTTGTGGAGAGTTTTCTCTACATGTAAAACAATTCAAACCTCTATTTAAAAAACCCACTTTAAGTTTCAACTAACTTAAAGTAAACGAACGCTTAATATTACCCACATATATACTAAATATTAATACACTATTTATAAACAAAAAAGTAACAATATTCCCTTTTTTGCCATCTTAAGCCTATTTTTATTGCTTTTGATAAAAAATTGTGCTAAACTTTCTGAGTAATTAAAAATTCTTAAGGAGAAAATATGAAATTAGCTAAACTTAGCTTGGCAGCTATTATGACAGTTGGCGCAATGAGCGCTGCAAACGCAACTTCACTAGAAGAAGCAATTAAAGGTGTAGAATTAAGTGGGTATGGATACTATAGATTCCATGATGCATCAGGTTCTGAAGCATATAACAAGATTGAATTAAGAGCTCAGTTAACTGCTCCAGTTCAAGAGAACATTCAGTTTGTAACAAGATTTACTGGTAACTATACAACTTACACAAATGCTACATCAGGTTCTGCTGCTCCAAAAATAGACAGATTATTCTTTAACTACAAAGGATTTGACAAGACAACAGTTACTCTAGGTAGAATGTACACAGGTACTCCACTAGATGACACTGCAGCACTTGGACTTAAAGTAGTTTCTTCTCCAGTGACAGGCTTAACTCTTGCAGCAGCATACTTTAATGATAACAGCGCTGTAACTAATGCATTAGCAGCAGTAGCAGTAATCTATTCAAATGATATGTTCAATGGTAGATTATGGTACATAAACATGGATGCTGAAGGTTCTAACGGAAACAACGGTGCTAACTTTATATTTGGTGAGCTTGGAGCAACTATTGGACCAGTTGCAGTAAAAGGTCAGTACGCTCAAAGAGATGCAGATGCTAATACTTATACTGACAGCACTATGCGTATTCAAGTAAGTGGAAAGTTCGGACCAGCTACATTAAGAGTAGGTTATACGCTTAATGATGATGATGGTGGTAAAGTAACTGTTGACGGTTCGGCAGAAGGCGATAATGATTTAATTTATGGTGGTATCTATGGATTAGTTCAAAGTAATCAAGCTAAAGATCAGTCAATCTTTGGTGAAGTTAAAATAGCAGCTGGCAAGTTTGGTGTAAAAGCTGGATATGTTAGCTATGATGATCATGCATTTGACAGTCAGTATTATGGACAAGTTGATTATGCAATGACTAAGAAGTTTTCTGCTTACGTAAGATATGGTTCTGCAGATCCAGTTGGTGGCGGAGATGACAAAACTTTAGCTAGATTTAACGCAACATACAAATTCTAATTAGAATTTTAATCTAGTTATATAGCCAAGATTGTTTTACAATCTTGGTTTTTTTATGCTCTTTTTTTACTAAAGCCTCAACTAAAGAAAAATCTGATATAATCTTTGATTAATTTAATCAAGGATATTACATGTATAAGATACTTGCCTCTCTGCTTTTTATATTTATAACACTTTCTACCGCTTCTGAAGAAACATACGTTTTTGAAGCAAAAGGAGAGTTCGCAAAAGAGTTAAAATTTTTAGTAGAAAAATATTCTAAAGAGGGAAAAATAGATGCAAAAGTTTATATAAAAAAAGAAAACGACAATTCTATAATAAACTCAATATTTACAAAAAATAAAATCATTATGAATGGTAAAAAAATATACGATAAACAATGTTCTACTTGTCATGGAGAAAAAGGCAAAAGAAGCCCAGGTTATGGAGCAAGAGCTATGAACACAATGACAAAAGAAGATATTGAAATAGCTATTCAAAATTATAAAAATGATATGCAGTATGGAGGTAGTGGAAAAATGTTAATGCAAGGTGTCGCAATAACTCTAAGAGAAGTAGAATTAAATTCTATTATTGCTTACGTGCATGGAACAAGTGTTTCAAATAGTGAAACTTCTACACAAGTAGAAGAAAATAGTGAAGCACCAACAAGTTACTTACAGTAAAAAAATAATTTTGAATGTTAAATGTTGAATTTTTAATGAATTAAGAATTAAAAATTTAACATATTGTAAAGATAGATAAGATAAAAGAGTATTTGACAACACTAAGAGTTTTCTTTACAATTTCTATGGCTATAATGGTTGCTATTAGTGGAAGTTTGATTAGTTCTTTTAGACAAGAGATATATGATGTGGTCTTTTGGACAGGTGTTTTATCAGAGTTTATATTGATGTTATTAATTGTTTTTACAATTAAAAAAATAAAACAGAAAACAAGAGAAATTAAGGATTTATGATGGAAGTATTTGCGATAGTATTAGTATTAGTAGTGGGAACATTAGTCTATTCTGGGTATGAATTAACTCATATATAGGATATAGCTAGTACAACAAATCTTATAGTGATGATACGATAGAACAGTTTAGAAGACTCTCAAAATTAAGAATATCTCAAAAACCTACAATCCTTACATGTAAAGAATTAGAAAAATAGAACATGAAAAGGGAGAGATACTTTTTTAGTAACATAAGATTGACAAATATTTTCTTTGTTGTTATAATATATGACAAAGGAATAACTATGTATATGACATATGGAGCAAGGGATATTGTTAGAAATCCATCTTTACTGAAGATAAAAACAGATGATAGTTTTATCGTTGAAGATAAAAGAGCACATAAGCAGCTAGGTATTTATCTTGGATTGGAATTGGCAAAAGAGTTTTTTGAATATAGAGAAAAACAACAGCTTTTAAAAAGTGCAAGAAAAATAAAGCAGAGTGCTTTATCTGAAAATATAGAGCTTGATGGTACTGCTAATGATGGATTATAAAAGAGGTGATATTGTTTTAGTGAATTTTAATCCTCAAAAAAAAGGTGAAGAGATAGGTAAAACTCGTCCAGCTATTATAGTTTCAGATACTAATCTAAATGAAATACTAGATTTAGTAAGTGTAGTTGCAATGACAACAAATCTTATAGATGATTCAGAACCTTTACGAGTAAGAATAGAAAAAAGAGAATTATTAAAACAAGATAGTGATGCTATGATAGAACAGCTCAGAAGC
>DQTM01000067.1 GCA_015662785.1 Sulfurospirillum arcachonense
AAATCATTCATTTTTAAACAAACAGTATCACGTTTTGCTTGGTCAGCTGAGTCCATAAGTCCAGGTGCAACAACAGCCA
This sequence comes from Sulfurospirillum arcachonense, assembly GCA_015662785.1. Lineage (GTDB taxonomy): Bacteria > Campylobacterota > Campylobacteria > Campylobacterales > Sulfurospirillaceae > Sulfurospirillum_A > Sulfurospirillum_A arcachonense_A. The sequence continues at coordinate 80 of DQTM01000067.1, forward strand.
CAAGTCCTCCAAGTATCACGATAACAATAAGTAACTCAATCAGTGAAAATCCAGCTCTAAAATTTTTATGCTCTTGCATTTATCTTCCTTAGGTATAATTTTGGAATAATTTTACTTGAATAGAGCTTTTAAATGGATAAAATGCAACAAACTACCACTATTATTGGACACCGACAAGGATTTGCCCTGATTATCACCATGTCCGTTTTGTCTGTTGTTATTGCACTGACGGTTGTACTGCTTAGTTATTTTAACGAAGTAAAAGAAGATGCGGATACCACAAAAGCACTCATACAAGCTAATGTATATTATGCGGATATACTCGCTCAATTAAACAGATTTGGTAAAAATAAAAAAATATTTTTCCAACGTTTATATCGTTTTCCAATTTCACTTGTTTCTCCAGATAAACGTTTTAAAGTGCTTATTAAATGTAAGCCTCTCTCCGCAGGTGTCAACATAAACTGGCTCGCCCTTGAACGAGACAATAAGAAACAGCACCTTTTTCAAGTATCCCAAATCCTATTTGATACACTTGCACAGGAATATAAACTAGAAGATGCTGACATGTTACGCGAAATGTTGCTGCTTGACATAGGTGGCAATAAAAAGTATGTAAAATCTATTCAAAGTAGACTTATACAAAAAAATGGTATTATATCTCGCCAACAATTCGAAAATATTATAAGCCGTTACGAAATGGAAGCTGATGACCTTAAGGTAGCTAAAGTTCCATGGCGAAAATATTTTACTTTTTCAAGTAAAGCTGAGAAGATAGATGCTGAGTTCAGCTCAGCAGAGCTCATTTCTTTTCTCTTTGAAATCGATTTAAAGAGTGTAAAGGAATGGCAGAGATCTGTCCCTAAAAGCTCCCTTAAAAATTTTGTTAACAACAATGGAGGGGATTATAATGAAAGAAAAAATCTTCTTTCTGGAAATAAATTTTTAGGAGAGTCTCACTGTAGTGTTCGCTATGGTGATGGATATACATTTACATTTAACTATACAGAAGGGGAGTCTAAATATTTTGAATTTTATGGAAAACGATAGGCCACTCATATTAATTCACTCACAGATGGAATATCTTTCAGGTATATCCTCTAAGGGTGTCGACATTATGCTTACGCCACAATTTTATACGATTAAACGAGAATCTTTACCTGTCAAGTATGCCTATGAGGCAAAACGTATTGCTCCTTCATTGTTTGAAGGATTACTTGAGAATACACAGGATTATCAATACTTTGTTCAGAAAGAAGAAGATGATTGGCTTTTTATCGCTTACGATATAGAAAAGATTAAAGCATTTTTAATAAATAGAGGTCTAGCTCTTACAAGTATTTCTAAAATGTATTTTGCAGAACAATCTTCAGCGCTATTTAAAGCTCCTGTACTTTTAGGTGACAATGATGCATTGGTAAACATAGACGGAACCATAACAGTAATCCCCCAAATAGTATTACCAGAAGATGAAACACCCATAAAAATAAACAAAAGTTTTACACCCAAAAAAGGTCTTGCATTAGAGGGGAGAGGTAAATCCCTTATTACTAATACTGAGACTTATACACTCGCATCTATATTAGCACTTTTTGCTGTCATTTATTTTGTAGAAGGTGCAAGGTATGGAGGGGAGGATGCAGAGCAAGAAGCACAAATGCGTCTCTTGCTTGAAGACCATCCCTCTTTACAAAGTAGTTATAAGCGAGAAAGTATCGCAAATAAATATAAAATTATAGATAAAAAAGAGCGTAAAAAAAGAGATGTCATCAAAGCACTTTCTCATATGATATTTAAAGGTTCTACCTTAACTTCTCTTACATTAGACGATAAAAAATTTGAAGCACAGTTCCGCTGTAAAGATGCTAATGTCAATAAGAAGCTAAGCGATTTAGCAAAAAAAGAAAATTTTAACATCAGTCCTATATCAAAAAGTAATGACCTTAAAATAGGAGGTACCCTATGATGCAAGAACTCAAATCTTATAAAAATGAACTTATCTTAGCCTTTACCTTACTACTTTTGATCATAGCACTCGTCTATAAGCAAGGGAAAGTTTCTTCAATCAACAGTTCAGAAAATGGAACAAGCTCCTCACTACAAGAACTTAAGGAAATCATAGCCCTTAAAAAAGTTTGGGGAGAGGAGAAAATTACTAAAAAAGTTGAAAAACTCCAAAACATTATCTCTCCTTCAAAAATGAAGTGGAGCCTAAAAGGAAAAAAATTAACTGCAACTTTTAAAAACCTCTCTGCTCAAGAATTTAATAAAATTATGATGAAAATTATGAATCTTGCCGTGGAGCTACAAAAGCTAGATGTAAGCAACACAGGCACATCTTATCAAGTGGAGCTCAAATGCAAATGGTAAAAAAAATCATCCTCACGGTCTTTGCAGTATGGCTTACGGTACTCTTCTTCATGCCAAAATCCGAACTCTACTATCGGGCAGAAAAAGCCTTGGCTAAACAAGATATTAAGCTTAACGAAAAAAGTATAGAAGAAGGTTTATTTTCTTTAAGTGTAAAAAAAGTAACCGTTTATATTAAAGGTATCCCCTTAATAAATATAGAGGAATTAAATGTCTTTACTCTGCTCTTTTATACATCACTTAGTATAGAAGATTTAATAGTGGATGAGGCACTTCATGCTAAAATACCTTCTCACACAAAAGAACTTCATATCAAACATCAACTCTTCCGTCCTATGACTCTTACATTAGACGCAAATGGTTCATTTGGAGAAATCGTAGGAAACATAGACTTAGCGCAACGTACAATACATATTGATTTTGTAGAAACAAAAGACATTAGTATGATACAAGCCTCCCTAACAAAAGGCGAAAAAGGATGGATATATGAAAAATCTTTTTAAACCTGCAATGATAAAAAAGTTCATAGTAATTTTAACTTTTTTACTTATAATAAAACTCTTATGGTTTGTCATCCAAGTAATATTTCTTACTGCAGAAGACATAGATCAAGTAAATGAGCAAAGTAGCAAAGCTCTTTACTATAGGGTAAAACTTACACCCAACAATACTGCAGCACCGCAAAAGGTCATCAAAGCTCCAAAAAAAATTAGTGGGAGCATTAACGAAATTACACTCTTGGCAATTTACAATGCCTCAGACATTTCCGTAGTTACCGTACTGTATAAAAATAAATCCAAGGTACTAGGTAAGGGAGATAGCTTAAATGGGTTTATTCTTGAAGGTGCAGGTAATAATTTTGCAATATTTAGTAAAAACAATAAAAACTATAAAGTTTTACTTAATAAAAAAAATAAATCAACTGACAGTATGCTTCCCGATACACAAACCTCAGACCCTACAATAAAA
>DQTM01000176.1 GCA_015662785.1 Sulfurospirillum arcachonense
ATCACCTGCTACAATTGAGCTTATAGGACAGCTTACAAAATCTTGAGAAACTCTATATTGGGTATCTACTTCTAAAATTCCTTTTAATTCGCCATTTGCTTTTTCAGTTAAAAGTGCATTTATCTCTTCTATAGATGTATCTTTTTTAACTAATACATTCAAATCAACCATAGACACGTTTGGAGTTGGAACTCTTACGCTCTGTCCATGAAGTCTGCCTTTTAGTTGAGGGAGAACAAGTCCAATTGCTTTTGCAGCTCCTGTTGTAGTTGGTATCATGTTAACAGCAGCAGCACGTGAGCGACGTAAGTCTTTTGAGTGTTTAACGTCTAGTATATTTTGATCATTTGTATATGCGTGGATAGTTGTCATAAGTCCCTTGTCGATACCAAATGCATCATCAAGAACTTTTGCAACAGGTCCAAGACAGTTTGTAGTACAACTTGCATTTGATACTATCGCTTGTCCAGCATACTCATGCTCATTTACACCTATTACAAATGTAGGAGTATCATCTTTTGCAGGAGCCGACATGATAACTTTTTTTACACCTTGGTCTATAAAAACTTGTGCTTTTTCCATAGTTAAAAATGCCCCTGTACACTCTAAAACAGCATCAACTCCATAATCAGCAAAGTTTAACTCTTTTGGGTCTCTTGTTGAGAACATCTTCACTTTTGAGTTTCCAATTTGCATATAACCATCTTCAAGAGTTTTAACCTCTCCTGCGAATGTACCATGAACACTATCAAACTTTAAAAGTTGTTCAGTCATATTTCTTGCAGCAGTGTCATTTACACATACTAACTCAACATCATCTCTGCTATCAATTATTCTAGCAACACATCTTCCTATTCTTCCAAAACCGTTAATTGCAACTTTTAATGCCATAGATAAATCCTTGTGATATAATAGTGCAATTTTATCTAAATAGAGTTATAAAAAAGTTTAAGGGAAAGTGTTAATGGACATAGCAGTTTTTGGAGGGAGCTTTGACCCCCCACATCTTGGGCACGAAGAGATAGTAAAAGAAGCTTTAAATTCGTTACATGTAGAGAAGATTTTTGTTATTCCTACATACTTAAACCCATTTAAAAAAGAATTTTTTGCACCTTCAGAGTTGAGATTAAAGTGGCTCAAAAAACTCTTTACATGTAGAGAAGTTGAAATACTAGATTTTGAAGTTAAACAAAAAAGAGCTGTTTCTACAATAGAGACTATTGAATACCTAAAAAGCATATATGATTTAGACAAAATATATCTCATAATTGGGGCTGATAATCTAGCTTCAATAGAGAGTTGGCACCGTTATAGTGAGTTAAAAGATATGGTTGAATTTGTAGTTGCATCACGAGATGAAACAAATTTCCCCAAAGAGTTGAAAAAATTGTCAATTAATGCTAAAATTAGCTCTTCAAAGCTTCGCTCAAACATGAGCACATCTTTTATACCACACAAAATCAAAGAAGAAGTTATAGAATTTTACAAGGACAAAAATGGAAAATAGAATAAACAGTATCGTAAACATATTAGATTCAAAAAAAGCAGAAAACATACAGACTTTTGATATGCATGGGAAAGACTACTTTGTAGAGCAAATTATAATCGCAACTACACTAGGAGAAAGACATGGATCTTCACTTTTAGTTGATCTTAAAAAAGGGCTTGAAGGTGAAACTTTTATACATGTTGAAGATGAAAACGAATGGATAGTTATAGACTTAGGAGATATCTTAATTCACCTTATGACTCCAGAGTATCGCTCAAGATACAACATAGAAGAGTTTCTTTCAGAGCGTAATGAAGAGATGAAAAAAATTAGACAATTAATGATTGACGGAGAGTAAAACTCTCCCCTCTCGCTAACTTCTACTTTAAATAAACTTTAAAAATTACTTTTTTGTTACTTTTCTAAAATATATTTATTTACTCTCAAACATAATAAAATTTATATCTTTTTTACTATAACATCTTCTGCAAAGGAGTTTCCATGTTATCTAAATTGATTAAATTGTCTATATTTGTTTTCATTAGTCTATCTATTTCTAATGCTCAAGATTTAAAATGAGAAGGTATTGCTATAACATATCTTGATTTTAGTGAAGATAAAAAGCAGATAGTTATAAAAAGAGTTCAAGACGATGAGTGCCTTAACGTAAGAGTAAGTCCTAACAACATTTGGAGTGGTGATTTTGCTAGTGATGCTAGACTGGTATCTTCTTAGTACTATTCCTAGTTCTATCAATATTCCATTTAAGAGTTTTAATCCAGAAAAATCACCAGATGAATTTGAAGATGTCTTAGATATTATTGGAGTCACCGTAAAAAATGGTAAATATGATTTTACAAATGCTAAAACTTTAGCACTATTTTGTAATGGAGCGTGGTGTTTACAATCTCCAATCGCCATTAAAAATCTGATTAAAATTGGTTATCCAAAAGAGAAACTTCTTTGGTATAGAGGTGGAATGTACAACTGGACACTTGCTGGATTAACAACTATAGTACCCTAAATATAAGTGGGAGTAACTCCCACTTTTTTACATTTTATTCTTTGCTTCTATACCTATAAGCTTTAATCCTACTCTTATGCTCACTCCTACCATAGCAAACAGTTTCAAAAATTTCTCTTCGTCTTTTTCACCTACAACTCTGTTTTCATTATAAAACTTATGTAGACTTGCTGAGAGAGTTTTCAGATACTCTGTTACTTTTTGTAGTTGACGTGACTCAAAAGCATCTTCAAGGATTTCAGGAAGTAGAAGTGCACTATAAAGAAGATTTGCTGCATCATCGTTTAGGTTTTCAAGCTTAATATCTTTTATGTCTTCAAGAGTTTTTCCGCTCTTTTTAAATACTTGATTTATTCTAGCATGTGCGTAGTTTATATAGAAAATTGGATTTGAACTATCTTCTTGTTTGAACATGTCTACGTCAAAATCCAAATGAGTATCACTCTTTTTACTTAAAAATACAAATCTAAGAGCATCACTTCCGACATCTTTAACAACATCACTCATCAAGATAAAGTTACCAGCACGCTTACTCATCTTATAAGGCTCACCACCTTTAAGAAGTGCAACCATCTGAGCTAAAATAACTTCTAACTTCTTCTCATCATAACCCAAGAAGTTTATAGCTGCTTTTACACGAGAAATATAACCATGATGGTCAGCTCCCCAAATGTTTATGTAGTGGTCATAGCCTCTTTGGTATTTGTTATCATGGTAAATAACATCACCTGCTAAGTAAGTTGGACGTCCATCTTCTCGGATGACTACTCTATCTTTTTCATCGCCCAAATCAGTTGAACGAATCCAAGTCTTACCATCCTCAATAAAAATTTTGTCTGACTCTTCAAGTTTTTTAAAGCTATCATTCCATTTGTTATAGAGAGATTTTTCACTTACAAATTGCTCAAACTCTATATCAACATCAGCAAGGTTTGACTTTATAAGCTCCATCATCTTATCTTTGCCCCAAACACTGAGTTGCTCTATGTTCTTCTCATCTTCAAAAACAACGGCTCCTAACTCTTCGTTAGCTTCATCAGCTAAGTCAACTATATACTCACCACGATAATACTCTTGCGGCCACTCTACTTCTACTTTTAGAACATTTTCACGTCCGGAGAGAAAAATAGATAGTCCAAGCATTGCCATTTGGCTTCCTGCATCGTTTACATAGTATTCGCTTGTAATTTTATAACCTAAGTGATTTCCTATACGATAGAGTGAATCACCAAGAATTGCTCCTCTAGCATGACCAATGTGCAAAGGTCCTGTGGGGTTTGCACTTACATATTCTAGAAGTATTGATTCTGTTTTATCTGATTTTCCAAATTCACTTTCATTTGAAATAGCCCAAGATGCATATTCATCTAAAAACTCTTCGCTAAGTCTAAAGTTTATATACCCTTTTACAGATATAACCTCTTTAAATATAACACTATTTTCAAATTTTTTGCATAACTCATCAGCTATGACCATCGGTGATTTTCTAAGCTCTTTTGCGAGGGAAAATGCTATTGGTGTTGCGTAGTGGCCAAAAGATAAATCTTTTGGCTTTTCTAGTATGAACTCACGTTGTAGTTCGTCTCTTACAGCTTGTATGACACGTTTTTTCAATCTCGTGCCTTTTATGCTTCTTTAGTCTCTTCTACTTTTTTAGCAGATACAGTCTCTTCTGATTTTTCGATTTTTTCATCAGCTGGTTTGTCAGCTACTACTTCATCTTCTTTCATTTCACTTCTAAAACTCTTAATACCTTTACCAATACCTTTTGCAAGATCTGGAATCTTTTTTGCTCCAAAAAGCAATACAACGATTGCTAAAATTATCAGTAGTTCTGGCATACTAGGAACGCCCATACTATCTCCTTGTGTTTTTCTTTAAAATTTAATTTGGCTATTATACCATTATATTCTTAAGGCAGAATACTTCTAGCTCACCCACGAACTTATAAACTCTTCTGTATCTAGCAAGTGCACTCTGCATCTTGAAGATATAGCAATAGCAGTAAGTTCTTCTAATGTCTTTTCAAAATTGTCATTAATTAAAACATAATTATACTCTCTGACTCTTGTCATCTCAGAGAGTGCATTATTTATGCGTTTTTCTATAACTTCATCACAATCTGTTCCACGATTTTTTAGTCTTTTACTTAACTCATCTTGGTTTGGTGTTGTTATAAATACTGAAGTAATAGAATCTCCAAACTTTTCACGTGCAATCTTATGCCCTTGAACATCTATGTCAAAAACAACCAATTTACCATCATGTAAAGATTTTAATATAGGTTTTAAAGATGTTCCGTAGTAGTTGTCATGAACTTTTGCCCACTCTAAAAAAAGACCTTCTTCTATATCGTTTTCAAACTCTTCTTTTGAAATATAGTGATAATCTACACCCTCAGCTTCACCATCTCTCTTACCTCTTGTTGTTGTGGAAATAGAAAAATAAATATTATCAATTTTTTTAAACATTTCATGCATTAAAGAACTCTTACCAGAACCACTTGGCCCTGATATAATCAACATTCCACCGCGCAATTAGTTGTCCTCTTCAAATGTTATAGATACATTTACTCTCATACCCTTTAGTTCATCTTTTATTGAACTATTCGATAAAGCTTCTTTTACACTTTGGCTTACTTTCTCTTGTATCTCTTCTTCTATACTTGATGAATCTTTAGTTTGAATTTCTTCTTCTACTTCATTTGTTGTAAAAGTTCCTTTTTCGCTACCAAGTGCTCTTAAAAGGTCTCCCTCTTTTATCTCATCAATTGAAGAAACCGTACTATCTGTAGTTTCACTCTCTTCTAAAAGAGTATCTAAGGTTGTCTCTAAATCTTCGACTGAAGTATCTTCTAAATTTTCATCTAGTTCTTCAATTTCCTCTTCATCATCATCGTTATCTTCATGAAGTTTCAAATCATCTTCTATCTCTATAGATGCCATTTGTGCTTCAAGTTCACTCACGTCTGAATCATCTTCTTCAAGACTCTCTTCTTCATCCACTATAGGTTCATCTTCTACATTTATCTCTTCAGTAGATTCTTGCTCAAGTTCTAGTTCTTCATCTAATTCATCTTTTTCTTCTTCATCTTCTGGGCTAGTTTCACTCTTTAAAACTGGCTCTTCATCTTCATCAGATTTTTGAGTATCTATATCTTTTAATGCTTCGCTTAAATCTTCATCTAAACCACTTGCAACTTCAGGTTCATCTAACTCAAAATCTTCATCACTATCTTCTTCTAACAGTTGTTTAACTTCATCTATGTCTTCACTATCTAAAACTGAGTCTAACTCATCTTCACTATCTTCTTCACTTGCACTGTTTTCTTCTTCGTTTTGGTTTAACATCTCTTCATCTAATCCAAGTTCGTCATCATTATCTTCTTCATCGAGTTCTAAACTCTTATCCAGTGGTGCATCATCCAAACTCATCTCACTATCATCTACTTTTGCAACTTCCTCTTCTAAGCTATTCAAGTCAAGTTCAGACTCATCTTCATCTTCTATATCAAGTTCACCTAGACTCTCTAACTCAATACTATCTAAGTCCAAATCTATAGCAGTATCTTCATCTTCTAAATTTATATTGCCAAATTTTTCTTCATTCTCATCACTAGAAGTTTCTAATTCATCATCAATCTCTGGTATTTCATCACTATTTTCAGATTCTATTTTTGATACTAAATCTATGAAATCTGTTGGAAGAAATGGCCTTTCTAAAATGGAGTTCATATTTTCAGGTTTAGCTTCTCCTCTTGGAGTTATGCATACAAAATGTTGTGTAAGTCCAGACTCTTTTTGCTCATCTATTGTAATCTCATCATATTGTTCATTATCTACAAAAACAATGTCATAACTTTCCAATGGTAACTCATCAAATGAACCTGTTTCGTCTATCTCAAATCCAAGTTTTTCCACACTTAGTGTGATAAGTCTTGATACTGCTGGATTTTGATTTACAAGAAGAAAATGCATAATGTAACTCCTAAAAATTAGAATAATTACATCATTTTAGTACAAAATAGATTAGGACTATATAAATAGTATACTTAATTTACTAATCGCTTCTAACATCTCTCTTTTAAAGATTAACATGATTGAAGATAACACTGCTAACATAACCACAAAAGCAACCATAATTTTTATAGGAAAACCTACAACAAGAAGGTTAAATGATGGCATAGTTTTCATCAACATTCCAAAAACTATGTCAGCTAAAAGAGATAATCCAACCACAGGGAAAGAGAGTATAAAACCAAAAATGAACATATTTGAGACTGCTCCAAGAAGATAATCCCATATATTATGCGATGGATAAAAACCACCTAAAGGTAGAATTTCCAAAGACTCAACAATAGAGAGTATCATCAAATGATGCCCATTAAAAGCCAATAACACTACTAATGCAAGTATAGTAAAAATAGTACTTATGATAGGTGAAGATGTACCACTTTGAGGATCCATAACACTAGCCATTGTAAATCCCATAACAAAAGATATACTCATACCAGCCATTTGGAGCATTGTAAAAACGATAGTTAAGAAAAGACCAGCAATAAGTCCTAAAAGTATTTCACTCACTAATGCTAAAAATATCCCCGCAACATTAAACTCTATATCAGGTAAAGTGGCCAAAGGGAAAAGAAATATCGCCATAAAAAAAACCATAGCTGTTTTGATTGACATAGGTATCGCTGTATGAGAAAAAAATGGGAAAAATGCAAAAAGACCACTAAGTCTTGTAAATAACAATAGAAAAAGTATAACTTGGTTCTGTCCAATAAACTCTATTAAAGATTGCATTTTATGGTAGTTTTATTTGCCAAGTCATTATCATGTGTTACTAAAAGAAGTGCAGCATCATTTTGCTCTATATATTCAAACAAAATATTCATAACTTCACTTGCTGTTTTACTATCAAGATTTCCTGTTGGCTCATCTGCAAATATAATTTTTGGTTTTTTTGACAATACACGAGCAATAGAAACTCGTTGTTGTTGTCCACCGGATAGTTCACCTATTTTTTGTTTAAGTACATTTGCAATACCAAGTTTTTCCATGAGCTCATTGTCTATCTCGGTACCATTTAACAAAGTTGCAAGTTCAATGTTTTCAAAGGCATCAAAACCTTTAAAAAGGTAATGAGATTGAAAGATTATGCCTATATCTTCTCTTCTCATTTTTAAAATATCTCTATTTTTTTGCTTATATAAATCTTTACCAAAAAGCTTAACTTCACCCGAATCAGGTCTCAGTAGGGTTGCACAAATATGCAAAAGTGTAGACTTACCACTACCACTAACACCAACAATAGAGATAGACTCTTTTGAATTTAGTATAAAATTTATATCAGAAAAAAGATTGTATTCAAAGGAGTGTGAAAGATTTTGTACTTCTAAAAGAGGTATCATTTTTACCTTTCGTATTTAAGAAGTAGAGGAGAAAGTCTCCTCTACATGTAACGGTTTATTAACCTAGTTGACCAGCAACTTCAGCAGCAAAATCTTCGACTTTTTTCTCAAGCCCTTCGCCTAGTTCATATCTAACATACTCAACTACTTCAATTTTTCCACCAAATTCTACAGCTTTATCAGCTAAAACTTGTTCAATAGTTTTTTTGTCATCCATAACATAGAATTGACTTAAAAGAGTCATTTTTTGGTCTAGTTGAGTGTTGTCTGCAACAAATCTCTCTAGTTGACCAGGAACGATTCTATCCCAAATTTTTTCAGGCTTACCTTGAGCTTTTAACTCAGCTTCGATATCAGTTTTAGCTTGTGCCATTACTTCATCTGTAAGCTGAGACATACTAACATATGTTGGTATTTTTAACTCATGCTTCTTAAGTCTTCTTAACTCTTCATTACCTTTTTCTATATCAGCTTTCATACCGATAGTCTCTTTCTCAACAAAATCAGCGTCAAGTTCAGTATAAGATAAAAACGAAGGTTTCATAGCAGCTGCATGCATACAAAGTTGTCTTACAAACTCTGCACTTTTTGAAGCTACTTCTGCATTTTCACATTTAGCTTTAATAACAACACCTACACTACCAGTTGAGTGTACATAACCGTTAACTACAGAATTTTCATCAGCATTAAGAGTTGTAAATCTTCTTACAACAATTTTTTCACCAATTGTAGCAACTTTTGTACTTAAGTACTCTTCAAACTTAGCACCGTCAATAGTTGTAGTCATAAGAGCATCAGCATCAACAGCATCTGTTGATTGAACGTGCGAAGCAATCTCTTTAGTCAAGTTGATAAAGTTTTCATTTTTAGCAACAAAATCTGTCTCTGAGTTAATCTCTACCATAGTTGTTACTTTAGCATCACTGCTAGTTATAACTTGAACGAGTCCTTCAGCAGCTATTCTATCAGCTTTCTTAGCAGAACTTCCTAGACCTTTTTCTCTTAAGATTGCTGTTGCTTTTTCCATATCACCCTCAGCAGTCACAAGAGCTTTTTTACAATCCATCATACCAGCACTAGTAGCTTCTCTTAACTCTTTTACTAGTTTTGCAGTAATCTCAACCATGATTACGCCTCCTTCGAAGTTGTTTCTTTTTCGCCTTCAACCACTACTTCTTCAACGATTTCAGCTTGTTCTTCTTCACTAGCTTCAGCAGGAACTTCTACTTCTGGCTCAGCTTCATCTTGTGCTTTAATCTCTTTTCCTTCGTTGATAGCTTCTCTCATCTCTCTACAAAAAAGTTGAATAGAACGGATAGCATCATCATTTCCAGGGATTGGATAATCAACTACATCAGGATCACAGTTAGTATCTAGTGGAGCAATAACTGGGATTCCAAGTCTTCTTGCTTCTAGAACTGCAATGTTTTCTTTTACAGTGTCAATTACAAAAATCATATCAGGTGCAGTTTTCATGTCTCTGATTCCACCAAGGTAATCTAATAATTTTAATTTTTTTCTACGAAGCATAAGAGCTTCTTTTTTTGTAAGTAAATCAAGCTGTCCATCTTCTTCCATCTTTTCGATGATGTCAAGTTTTCTGATTGATTGTTTAATTGTATTCCAGTTAGTAAGCATTCCGCCTAACCATCTGTGGTTAACATAAGGCATACCACAAGCGATAGCTGCGTCTTTAACTGCGTTGCTTGCTTGTTTTTTAGTTCCTACGAAAAGTACTGTTTTACCTTCCGCTGCTGCGTCTCTTACTACGTTGTAAGTATGTCTAAAATATCTTAGAGTCTTTTGTAGATCTATAATATAGATATTTTTTCTCTCACCAAAAATGAATTTTTTCATTTTCGGATTCCATCTTCTTGTTTGGTGTCCAAAGTGCACTCCGCACTCTAGTAAGTCCTTCATTGTTACCATGAAGTCTCCTTTAATTTGATTTTTGGGTTTTACCCCTTTTGGTTTAGCCTCCACACCCATCAACACGAAATCGTGCAACCTAAAAGGATTGGTGTGTGTGAGATTTAGGACGTGATTATATAGAAAAACTGTTTAAAACTTCCTTTTATGCAAATTTTATTTTTCTTTTAAACTGTTTAGGGTAAAGTACTATACGAAATCGGGCAAAAAGGTATTTTGTGAAAAATTGGATGAAGAATATTAGAGGTCTATTTAAAAAACCTAAAGCATCTCTACATGTAAATGAAAACGTGTACCTTGAAGCTTTTGAAAACAGTGGTATATATGCAAAACTAGACTCTTCGCTCAATACAATACATACTAATAGACAATTTTGTCAAATAATGCATACTACAAAAAAAGAATCTCTACATGTAAATTTCTCAACTTTTTTACAAAATGATTTTATGGAAATATTTGAAACCTTAAAATGCAAACAGTCTTGGGAAGGAACTCAAATCTTTCTGACAAGCAATAAAGACGAAATATACTTAAACTGCTCATTCATACCTATTTTTAATAAAAATGATTCACTTAATGAAATACTATTTTTAGCTACTGATGTCACGGAACTTACTATAAGTAAAACAAATATAAAAAACAGTCTTTACCAAGACACTATAACAAAGTTACCAAATAGGCTTAAACTTTTTACTGACAAAAGCACTATGCCAAAACAAAATGAAACAACGTACATTATATTTAATATTGACTCTTTTGACTCTTTAAATAACCTCTATGGAAATCTATTTGGTGATAAAATACTCACCCAAGTTGCTAGATGGCTAGAAAACAACCTCTTAACAAAACATACAAAACTATATAAACTTGAAGCTGATATATATGCAATGGTATGTTTTGAATCTTTAAATGAAGAGACTCTTGTAAAGTATTTAAGAACAATCTCTAAAAAAATCCAAGACCATAAGTTTTTATGTGAAGGAGCTGAGATTGATATATCTATGACCATTGGAGCTTCACAAGGGACAACAAAGCAGCTCAAGCTATCTCAAATTGCATATAAAGATGCAAAACTATCTAAAAAATCATTTGCCATTTACGACAAAAATAGCAATAAAGAAGAGGGGTATACAAAAAATATACAGACCTCAAAAACTATAAAATATGCTATAGAAAAAGACTTAGTAGTTCCGTATTTTCAACCTATTATGAACATACAGACAGGAAAAATAGAGAAATATGAATCACTAATGAGAATTAAAGACGAAAATGGAAAAATTCTCTCTCCTTACGAATTTCTTGATATTGCTAAACGTTCAAAAGCTTACCCAAAACTCTCTTGTTCACTGATACAAAAAAGTGTAGATGCTTTTAAAATCTCTCCATGTGAATTCTCTGTAAACCTCTCTTTTTTAGATATAACAAATAAAACTACAACAAAATTTCTCTTAAATCTTTTAGAAAAGAGTGGTATGGGTCCTTGGATGATTTTTGAACTTTTAGAGAGTGAAGGAATTGAAAACTACAAAGAGGTTATGCACTTTATAGAACAAGTTAAATCATATGGAGCAAAAATAGCCATAGATGATTTTGGTTCTGGTTACTCAAACTTTGAAAGAATGGTAGAGCTTCATGTTGATTTTATCAAGATAGATGGAAGTCTCATTAAAAATATAGATCAAAATGATGATATGAGAATCATAACAAAGACAATCGTAAACTTTGCAAAAGAATTAAACATAAAAACAGTCGCAGAGTATGTACACTCTGAGGA
>DQTM01000129.1 GCA_015662785.1 Sulfurospirillum arcachonense
CAGAAAACAATATGGTAGAGCTTGTTCGTGATATACGCTCTTCATTTGGCTACATTGATGGTGAGTTCAAAACATTTGCTCTTGACATCGGAAGCCTTGAATACGATGCATTTATAAAGTCTGATGGTAAGTATGACTATGTACTAAACCTCTCTGCACTTAAGCACGTAAGAAGTGAAAAAGACCCTTTTACACTTATGCGTATGATTGAAACAAATATATTTAATACCGATAAAACGATTAAGCAATCTGTACTAAATAGCACTAAGAAATACTTCTGTGTTTCCACAGATAAAGCAGCTAACCCTGTAAATATGATGGGAGCTAGCAAAAGAATCATGGAAATGTTTGTCCACCGAAACTCCCATGACATGACTGTATCTATGGCAAGATTTGCAAACGTTGCTTTTTCTGATGGCTCGCTACTTCATGGCTTCAATCAACGTATTGAAAAAAAGCAGCCCATAGTTGCACCCAATGACATCAAACGTTATTTTGTCACACCACAAGAGAGTGGAGAACTCTGCTTAATGTCATGTATCTTTGGTGAAAACAGAGACATCTTTTTTCCTAAATTAAGTGAAGACTTGCATCTTATCTCTTTTGCCGATATTGCAGTGAAGTATCTTGAAGCAAAAGGGTATAAACCTTACTTGTGTAAGGATGAAGATGAAGCCAGAGAACTTGCAAAGACACTGCCACAAAAAGGAAGCTGGCCTTGCCTTTTTACTTCTAGTGATACGACTGGAGAAAAGGATTTTGAAGAATTTTTTACTGACAATGAAATACTTGATATGAACAGGTTTGAAAACCTTGGTGTTATTAAAAATAAAGCTGATTTTGATGAGGCATTGTTAAATGAATTTGAACAAACCATCCATAACCTTAAAGAGAAAAAAGCGTGGTCCAAAGAACAAATTGTGAAACTTTTCTTTAAAATGATTCCTGACTTTGGTCACAAAGAGACAGGGAAATACTTAGATGGGAAAATGTAATGTTTGAAACAACAGTTAAGTTTATCCAAGAGACTTATCAGACCAAAGCATTTTTACCACTACACGAGCCTGTTTTTTTTGGTAACGAAAAAAAATACCTTAATGAGTGCATAGACTCTACTTTTGTCTCATCTGTTGGTAAATTTGTCGATCAGTTTGAACAAATGGTAGCAGAATATACCGGAGCAAAATATGCCATAGCAACAGTGAATGGCACAGCAGCCCTACACATAGCACTTAAACTTGTAGGTACAGATGAAAAGAGTGAAGTCATCACGCAGCCCTTAACGTTTATTGCAACGTGTAATGCTATCTCTTATTGTCATGCCAAACCTGTCTTTGTTGATGTCGATAAAGATACTATGGGGCTAAGCCCAAAAAGTCTTAAATCTTTTCTGGAAACTGAGAGCATTCAAAAAGATGGTTTATGCTACAACAAAACAACCGGCAAGAAGATCACAGCGATTGTTCCCATGCACACTTTTGGACATCCCTGCAAAATAGATGAAATAGCGGCTATCTGTAATGAATATAACATTGCACTTGTAGAAGATGCTGCTGAAAGTCTTGGGTCTTATTATAAAGGCCAACATGCCGGTACTTTTGGTAAATTAGCAGCATTTAGTTTCAATGGTAACAAAACTATCACCACAGGTGGTGGCGGTATGATCATCACTGATGATGAAGCTTTAGCAAAGTATGCCAAACACTTGACTACAACATCTAAAGTACCTCACCCTTATGAATATACCCATGATGAAATCGGATACAACTACCGCCTTCCCAATCTAAATGCTGCCTTAGGTTGTGCTCAAATGGAGATACTTGATACCATTTTATCAAACAAAAGAGCATTGGCAAGCCAATACATAGACTTCTTTTCAAAAAATAATATGAGCTTTGTACATGAACTTCCAAATACAAAAGCAAACTACTGGCTCAATGCTATTATCTTAAAAGATAAAAAAGAAAGAGATGTGTTCTTAAAAGAGACTAATGATAGAGGTGTCATGACTCGTCCTATATGGGCACTTATGAACAAACTTGACATGTTTAAAGAGTGTCAATCAACTGATCTTTCCAATGCTTTATGGTTGGAGGAGAGAGTGGTTAATATCCCCAGTGGGGTAAGATTGTAATGCAGAAACTTATTCTTCTTGGTGGAGGTGGGCATTGTAAATCATGTATTGATGTCATTGAACAAGAAAACAAATATGTGATTGAAGGTATTTTAGACACAAAAGAACTTCTCGGGCAAACACTATTAGACCACAAGTACATCGGTGTAGATGAAGACATAAAGTCTTTTGTGCAACAAGGTTACGTTTTTTTGATTACCGTTGGACAGATCAAGACAGCCTCCATCCGAAAAAAAATTGCTCAATTGCTTACTAAACATGGAGCACTATTGGCCACTGTTGTTTCACCTCGTGCTTATGTTTCTAGACATGCAAAAGTAGAACAAGGCTCAATCATAATGCATGATGCACTGATTAATGCTTCTGTAGCCATTGGGAAACATTGTATTATTAACACAAAAGCACTTGTTGAACATGACACAATCATTGATGATTTTTGTCATATCTCTACGTCAGCAGTAATTAACGGAGGGGTACATATCAAAGAAGGCACTTTTTTTGGCAGTAATGCTGTCTCTAAAGAGTACATTGAGACAGATAATAATGATTTTATCAAAGCAGGTTCCATTTTCAAAGGATTATCATGAATCAAGTTTTTATTATTGCTGAAGCAGGAGTAAACCATAATGGTTCAATTGACTTGGCTAAAAAACTAATCGACGTTGCCAGTGAAGCTGGAGTAGACGCTGTAAAGTTCCAAACCTTCAAAGCTGAGAAATTGGTCTCTAAAAATGCCCAAAAAGCTAGCTACCAAAAAGAAAATATGAACAATGGTGATAATTCACAATTCAACATGCTTAAAAAACTTGAATTGGATGTAGAAACACATCATAAACTTATAGCTTACTGCAAAACAAAAAATATCATGTTTCTCTCTACTCCTTTTGATCATGATAGCATAGATATGTTAAATGGTTTGCAATTACCTATATTTAAAATCCCAAGTGGAGAGATCACAAACCTACCATATCTTAGACACATAGGAAGCTTAAAAAAAGAGGTCATTCTCTCAACTGGCATGGCTGATATGGGAGATATAGAAGATGCTCTTGATGTGTTAGTCAAAGCAGGAACTTTAAAAGAAAACATAACAGTACTTCATGCAAATACAATGTACCCGACACCTATGGAAGATGTAAACCTTAAAGCTATGGTAACTATTGGCAATACATTTGATGTGGCGTTTGGATATAGTGACCATACTTTAGGTATAGAGGTAGATATAGCTGCTGTTGCAATGGGTGCTAGTGTTATTGAAAAGCATTTTACTTTAGATAAAACTATGCAAGGACCAGACCATAAGGCTTCTTTAGAACCAGATGAGTTAAAAGCGATGGTTCAAAGCATACGAAACATTGAGTTAGCTCTTGGTAGTAGTGTAAAAAAACCATCAAAAAGCGAAACGCCAAATATAGAAGTTGCTAGAAAATCAATAGTAGCAAACAGAGATATAAAAAAAGGCGACATATTAACAGAAGATAATTTGGCTATAAAAAGACCAGGAAATGGCATTAGCCCTATGCGATGGGATGAAATTATTGGTAGTGTTGCTAGTCAAGATTATAAAGTAGATGAGTTTATATGAAAAACAATATACTAGTTCAAGACTATAAAATTAATTTAAAAAACGATTATATATCATTGACAGATATTGCCAAAAGTAAAAATAAAGATGAACCAAAAGATGTAGTGAAAAATTGGTTACGAAATAAAAATAC
>DQTM01000167.1 GCA_015662785.1 Sulfurospirillum arcachonense
TGGTATCGTAAAAAAGTACATAACCAATACGAGCTCCTAAAATCACTCCTACTTCTATCCAAATAAA
Organism: Sulfurospirillum arcachonense; assembly: GCA_015662785.1. Lineage (GTDB taxonomy): Bacteria > Campylobacterota > Campylobacteria > Campylobacterales > Sulfurospirillaceae > Sulfurospirillum_A > Sulfurospirillum_A arcachonense_A. Next base: position 68 of record DQTM01000167.1, read on the forward strand.
GTAGTTATCTAACAATGAGTCAGTAATGAGAAGTTTGTCTCGCTTCATAATCCACTTTGCCGCACCAAGAGCTGTCAAAAGTGCAAGCACATACATAATTCCATACCAATGAATAGATATAAATCCTAAGTCAAAAGCTATGGGGTTAAAGTTGCTGTATATATTGTTCCAATATGTCATTTACTGTTTTCCTTTACATGTAAAGAGTTTTTTAATCTCTTTATCAAAATCTGATTGAATTTTTTGTGTTTTATTAAACTCTTCGTACTCACTAAAAGCTTTCTCTTGAGCTGTATCCCTTGAAACATTTCCTTTTGTTTCAAGAATTTCATACTCGTTGAATTCTAAAAACTTATTGACTGATTGAGCTAAATTTTCCATGCTTAATGTTGCTTGATTTTTTATAATACGTTCTATATAATCAAAATAACCACTTATTGCACTTTCTAACTCTTTTATGTCTTCTTCGCTCAAATAATTTTTTGCTACGATGGTATCTGATTTTAAAACTCTGCCATCTGGGGAATTTTTCCAAGTTTGAAGTCCCATGAAAGGTTTTGTTTTATCTGCACTATCGTAAATAATCTCAGCCGATGTTTGTCCACTGATAGCAAAATGAAATCTATTTTGCACTATTGCATAAAAAGTTTTTGTTATCTCTGAATTTTTATCATAATCCACACTACACTCTGCAAATATATCTGTGATTTGCTGATATATTCTTCTCTCACTTGCACGAATGGAACGAACTCTTTCAAGTAGTTCTTTAAAATAATCCTTACCAAAATAGCGACCATTTTTCATCCTGTTATCATCCATGGCAAAACCTTTGATGATAAACTCTTTTAGTATCTTGGTAGCCCAAATTCTAAACTGTGTTGCTTTAGATGAGTTTACGCGGTAACCAACAGAGAGAATTGCATCAAGATTGTAAAATTTAGTATTATATTTTTTGCCATCTTCGGCAGTATGTTCCAAAATGGAACTAACTGATTTTTCTTTTAACTCTCCACTTTCAAAGATATTTTTTAAATGTTTTGTAATCGCTGGTCTTTGCACTCCAAAAAGTTCAGAAATTGCCTTTTGAGGTAACCAAACTGTTTCATCATGCATATAAATCTCTACTTTTATATCACTATTTGGAGTAGTATAAAGTAAAAATTCTGTTAGTTCATCTTTTATTGTTAAATTACTCATGATAAAATTTCCTTTTTTCAAGGATATCAAAAAAAGAGTAATTTATGTAAAAATATGTCATATTGAAATACCTTTTAACTCTCTACATGTAAAGAGTCTAATATCTGTAAAACTTCTTTTAATTTATCTTCATCTGCATAAAAATACTCTTCTAAAAGTGGTTTTATTTTATACTCTTTTATAAACTCTAAATCTATATCTTCACCCATAAAATAGCTATGTCCGATCATATAATCTTCACCTAAGTTTTCTCTTATATATTTGTTTAATTTTTCCATAAGTTTTTTTGCTTCAATATTTTCTATTAACTCTAAATTTGGTTTCATCTTTAAAAATGTAAATCTTCTTCTTAAAGCTATGTCTATTGTTGCTATTGATTTATCAGTGGAGTTCATAGTTGCAATTATATAAAGATTTGAGGGTATCTTAAAAGGCTCTTTTGAGTAAGGAAGAGTTACTTCGTATTTATCTCTTTTATCTTCTTCTATCAAAGTAATGAGTTCTCCAAAAATTTTAGATATATTTCCTCTGTTGATTTCGTCTATAACAATGAAGAAGTTTTGTTTTGTTTTACTTGCTTCTTCACATAAGTTTTTAAATATTCCATTTTCTAATTTTATATCAACCCCATTTGGTCTAAAGCCCTCTATAAAATCTTCATAAGAATAACTTTGATGAAAAGTTACAAACTCTACTCTTTTTTCATTTTTTATAGTTTGAAATGTTTCATTATTTAGCTCTACATGTAAAGGACTTTTGTTATCAGTTATAGTATCAAATATCTTTTTCTCATTTTCACCATTTTCTATCATTGAAAACCTCTAAGATGTTATTTGATTTCTCGTTTTTGGAGTTTGCTATCTGGTCATTTTGTACTTTTATATCGTAAGTATACATTAGCATATAGATAAAAATATTGAGATTTGTTTCATGATCTTGGTTTGCTATTTTGGGAAGTATATAAAAATCTTCCACAGCATAGTTTATGATTCCGCAATATTGTTTCGCTTTTAACTTACCCCAATCTTCTTTAAAATACTTGTGAAGAGAGGGGTTATTTATAATATACTTTTTAAGTTCTACATGTAAAACTTCTTGGTATTCGTATATTATATTTTCTTCCATTTATAACTACTTTAAAACATCCAAATTCGGCTCTTTTGCATGTTTCATTAGCACATAAACAACAACTGCGAATAGTACTAACATAAAAGCTGTAAAATAAATTGGAATATCTTTTAAAATAACAAAAGTAACTATTAAAATAGAGAGTAAAGTTGGTGCTTCATTGTAGGCTCTGAAAAACTTTCCACTTTTGTTACATGTAGAGTTTAAGAGCTGTTTTCTATATACTTCCATTGAGTAGTCATATACTACTAATACTGCGAGTAAAAATAGTTTTGCGTATATCCAAAGCCCTGTATCAAAAAGTGCTGGGTTAAGGAAAAGCATAAGAGTTCCACTTGCTATACTTGCCCACATGGCTGGAACACCTATGTACTTATATAGTTTAAACTCTTGGATTTTAACTACTTCTACGAAATCTGGTTTATCTGCATGTTCTACATGATATACAAAAAGTCTTGGCAGGTAAAACAGCACAGCCATCCATGAGATGAAAGACATAATATGGAAGATAAGTATATATATGTAATAATCCATTAAAGTTCCTCTCTTAATGCTTCAGCTATAAGTTCAACTGGGTTTTTAAATACTGCTTCTACTTTTGAAAGGTGCATTGAGTTTCCTATTTGCATACGACATGCACTACACTCTGCACTTACTATGTCGGCTTTTGTTTCTTGTATCATTGCGGCTTTTGGAAGGCCTGCTGCTACTACAAAATCATATTTTTCTACTTGTAAGGTCACTCCACCAAAACCACAACAGCGATTTGGGTCACTCATCTCTTTAATCATATAGTTTTGACTTATCAAATCTCTTGGTTCTTTATAAATTCCTTGCATCTTTCTAGCATGACAAGGGTCATGATAAGTCACTAAAACATCTAACTTTTTTTTGCTTTTTAGTATTTCTTGAAGTTTTGTGTGCTTGGAAAGATACTCTGTTGCCATATGTATCTTTGGTTTTATTGCAATTGCTCTTTCTTTCCACTCAGGTTGGTCGTGAAAAAAGTGTGCATAGTCCTCTTTTATCATTGCACTACAAGTTGCTTCTGGAATTATAATAGCATCAAGTTCATCTTGAAAACTTTCAATATATTCTACATTGAACTTAGCCAAGGTGTCTACACTATCAAAATCACCTGTAAAATAAGAAGGTGCTCCACAACATTTTTGTTGTTTGATTAAATACGCATCTATCTCTAAAACTTTTAAAATTTCTAGTAGCGACTTACCAATGTCGGTGTACATGTAGTTACCCAAACAGCCTATAAAAATACCAACTTTCCCTTTTCCACCATTTTTTATAATATCTGGATGAGAGTTTAAAAAACTCTTTTTTGCCATACTTGGGAAGAGTCTATCGTACTTGATTAGTGGAAAGTTTCTTAGAAACATGGACTTTCTCTTGTCATCTTTTTTAAATGCACAAGTTTGAAAAACAAAACCAAACTTTGCTGCAATGTCCATTATGTTACGATTACGAAGTAGAAAAAATGCAAGACGTTTGTACCATGCTAAACCAAACTTTTTTCTTATGTCATTTCGTACTTGCTCTATAAGCATATCCACTGGCAAGTCATTTGGACATACATCAACACAGTTAGTACACAAAAAACAGCTTTCAAAGATATCTTTTACATTTTTATCAAGCTCTAAATGACCTTTTTTATAAGCTCCTAAAAGTTCCAAAAATCCACGAGGAGTTGTTACCTCATCGGCATTTACATTATGAATCGTACAAGTAGGAATACACTTTCCACACTTTACACATAAGTCATTTACCTCATCAAAATTGAACATCTATACAGTCTTTGAAAATCTGCGTTTTGATTCAGGGATTTTTTGTAAATAAGCATCAAAAGGCATAACTATGTTTCTTATTAAAAGAGTTCCTGTTGTGTTTACTAGAATTTTATCTTTATAAACTTCTATCAAACCCTCTTCTTCAAATACTTTTAGTTTTTCTAATGCGTCATCAAAGTATTCTGCGAAAACTATGCCAAACTCTTTCTCAATGTTTGTAATGTTAAGTTTAAAGTTACTCATCATCTCCATAATGACTGCTTTTCTTAATACATCATCATCATTTAAAGTTAAACCTCTATGAACAGGCAGATGTCCTTCATCTAAAAGTCTTTCGTACTCTTTCATATCTTTTACATTTTGCACATAGTGATGAACACCATCACCAATGCTTGTAAGTCCAACTCCAACTAAATCTGCTCCACCTTTTGTAGTGTATCCTTGAAAGTTTCTATGGAGTTCACCTTTGTCTATTGCTAAAAATAGCTCATCATCTGGTTTTGCAAAGTGATCCATGCCAATCATACGAAGTCCGTTTGAAGTTAGATAATCTATAGTATATTTTAAGATTGTCAGTTTTTCACTAGGATGTGGCAGAGTTGTTTCATCTATTTTTCTCATCGTCTTTTTCATCCAAGGAACATGAGCATAATTAAAAACTGCAAATCTATCAGTATCAAGCTTTAATGCCATCTCTAATGTCTTTTTGAAAGTCTCACTAGTCTGAAACGGTAAACCATAAATCAAATCCATATTTACTGATTTAATTCCAGCTTTTCGTACCATCTTCACTGCATTATCAGTCAATTCAAATGGCTGAATTCTGTGTATTGTTTTTTGTACTTTCTCATCAAAATCTTGAACACCAAAACTAACGCGGTTAAAGCCGTGTCCTACTAAAATATCAGTTTGTGCTTGGTCTAAAAATCGTGGGTCAATCTCACAACTTATCTCCGCTTCATCACTAAAGTTTTTAAAATGCTTTTTTATCAGTTTTATGATTCTGTCAAGCTGTTCTGCACTAAAAAATGTAGGTGTTCCCCCGCCAAAATGCATTTGTAAGACTTCACGAGAAGTATCAAGGTGCTTTGAGAGTATCTCTAACTCTTTTTCCAAGTAGCCTATATAACGCTCTTTTTTATCTTCTTTAGATGTAAAAACTACATTACACCCACAAAAATAACAAGCACTTCTACAAAATGGAAGATGAAAATACAAAGAGAGTTTTCTACTACTTTTCTGGTTTTCTAATATATCTATATATGTTTTTTCAGTAAAGCTCTCACTAAACTCTGGTGCTGTCGGGTAACTAGTGTACCTTGGTCCTGGTTTTGAATATTTTGTGAACTTATCAAAGTCTAAATTACTACTCATTTTATCTATTTCCTTATCTTGGAACTACATGTAAATCTTTTAAATTCAAAAAAAGATTTGGATGTTCTGCTTTTATTTTTATTACTAATTTTTCTAAATCAACATTTATAACTTTTACTTCTTTATCTTCTTTTGTTGCCATGCTTTTTATCTCGTCCATTGCAACTGACCATACATCTTGAAAATCTATTGGTATATTTTGCCAAATAGTCTTCTCTAGTTTTAAATTAAAATTCTCTTCTTGTGTTGCTCTAAAATTTTCTACTATTTTATTGACAGAGTTTATACTCATCATGGTATGAAGTTTTTGATTTTCATCAACTACAAACCAAGGCTCATTTGCACTCCAGCTTCCACTTTTAAGACTTAATCTTTTCACTTCAGGATTATCTGTATTTTCTATCTCAATTACTGTTTTATCTCCATCTAAGCCTATATCTTTTGATATAACATTTATCATCTCAAATACACTCAACTCATTAGCCATCTTTATTCCTATGTCCCTCTAACCAAACCATTATACCCTTTTGAGCATGCAGACGGTTTTCAGCTTCATCAAACACTATATCAGCATAATGTTCTAGTACCTCTTCACTCACTTCATAACCACGGTAAGCTGGTAAACAGTGCAAGAAGATAGCATCATCTTTTGCAAGCTTCATCATCTCCATGTCAACCATGTAACCTGCAAACTCTTTTACTTTTGCCTCTTTTTCAGCCTCTTGTCCCATAGAAATCCAAGTATCAGTGGTAACTACGTCTGCTCCAAGCACGGCCTCTTTTGGGTCATTCATGTAAGTTATTTTTGCTCCACTTATATCTGAAAGCTCTTTGGCATCGTCTATAATCTCTTGCCAAGGCTCACGTCCTTTTGGAGTCGCAATACGAAGTTCAAACCCTAGTTTTCCTGCAAGCATCATCCAAGAGTGAGTCATATTATTTCCATCACCTATGTAAGCTACTACTGGATTTTCAGTTTTGCTTTGTTCTATCATAGTCAAATAATCTGCCATAAGTTGTACTGGATGATATTTATCTGTAAGACCATTTATCACAGGTACTCCAGAGAACTGGGCGAATTCGTCAAGAGTTTTTTGCTCATACGTGCGAATCATAATCATATCAATCATACGTCCCATTACACGAGCCGAGTCTTTCATAGGCTCTCCACGTCCAAGTTGAAGGTCATTTGAAGACAAAAATAGTCCTTGTCCTCCAAGTTGATGGATACCAACTTCAAAACTTATACGAGTCCTTGTACTACTCTTTTCAAAAAGCATTCCAAGTGACTGGTGTTGAAGATAAGGAATATAGTTTTTTACTTTTGCCTCTTTTTTTATCTTGATTGCTAAGTCAAAAATCTCTAATAGTTCTTCTTTTGTATGGTCATATATTGATAAAAAATGTTTCATATTTTCTCCTAATCTGTTTTTGGGGACAGGCATCTTTTTTTGCAAAAAAGCAACCTGTCCCGCTATTACTATTTTTTACTTAAAATCTCTGCTACCTCTTTTGCATGGTAGCTTATGATGATGTCTGCCCCTGCTCTTTTAAAAGCAATCATAGTTTCCATCATAACTCTTTCATAGTCAATCACTCCGGCTTTTCCCGCAGCTTTGAGCATTGCATACTCTCCACTTACATTATAAATAGCCATTGGAGTTGTCGTTGCGTCTTTTATCTCACGAATTATGTCTAAGTATGCAAGAGCTGGTTTTACCATAAGTATGTCTGCTCCTTGCATCTCGTCTTCTACTGACTCTGCAATTGCTTCACGTCTGTTTGCTGGATCCATTTGGTAACTTCTTCTATCTCCAAAACTTGGAGCAGATTCAGCAACATCACGAAAAGGTCCATAATAAGCACTAGCAAACTTTGTAGAATATGCCATGATAGGTAAGTTCTCATATCCAGCGGCATCAAGCCCCTCTCTTAAAACTTCTATAGTTCCATCCATCATACCACTAGGTGCTATCATATCAACACCAAGTTTAGCATGAAGGACTGCTTGCTTTACAAGTATCTCCAACGTTGCATCATTGTTAACTGTTTCATTTTCCATATCCAAGATACCACAATGCCCATGATCTGTAAACTCACAAAAACATACATCAGTGATAACAAACATATCAGGAAAATCTTTTTTTATAGCTTTAATAGCACTTGCGATGATACCATGCTCGCAAAGTGCGTCACTTCCAACACTATCTTTTACAGCAGGAATTCCAAATAACAAAATAGAGTTAAGCCCAAGCTCTTGAATCTTCTTACACTCTTTTAAAACCTCATCAATACTCATCTGAAAAACACCAGGCATTGAGCCTATCTCTTTTTTTATTCCCTCTCCACTTTTCACAAACAATGGGTATATAAAATCCTCTACATGTAAAGAAGTTTCTCTCACTAAATCTCTTAAATTTTTATTGATTCTTAATCTTCTAAAGCGTTTAAACATTTTATTGTCCTTTTAAGGGTATAATTTAAAAAAATACATTTTACCATAAAGATTATAAATGAGAATTAATATTTCAAATATTGCAAAACTACCCACTAGATTTGGGGATTTTAAGATACAAACTTTTGCTGAGGGTATAAAAGAACACTTAGTAATTTTTAAAGAACCTTTAGCTGATGTTCCTGTAGTAAGAGTTCATAGTGAGTGTTTAACAGGAGATGCTATTGGCAGTCTAAAATGTGATTGTAGAGACCAACTTGAGTATGCACTTGAAGCTATCTCAAAAGAAGGTGGTATGGTTATATATCTTCGTCAAGAGGGACGGAATATAGGGCTTTTAAACAAAACTAACGCTTATGCTTTACAAGATAAAGGACTCGATACCGTTCAAGCGAATCATCAACTTGGATTTAAAACAGATGAAAGAAGTTATGAAGTAGTAGAGTTTATACTAGAACATTTCGGTATAAAATCTATAAAACTTCTAACAAATAATCCTAAAAAAATAGAGTCTTTAAAAGATATAAATATAGTAGAGCGTCGTCCTATTATCATCAAAGCAAACCAACATAATAAAGGCTATCTAAAAACAAAAAAAGAGCAGATGGGACATCTGCTTTAAAGGTAAAAATGAAAACATATAATACTTACTATCGTGACGAAACTCATCTAATTGAATTTTTGAATAAAAACAATATAGAAGATAGAAAAAGTATCCTTGTACAAGTTTTCACTGGATTAAATGATAAACATACGATTGAGAAGATAGTCCTATCTATAAAAAACTCTCTTCCATCTGCAAGCATCATAGGAACAACAACAGATGGTGAAATCCTAAATGGAGGAATTAGCACCTACAAAACTGCTATAAGCATAACACTATTTGAAAACACCTCCCTTCATACAACACTAGTACACAGAATAGAAGATAAAATCATAGGTAAAAAACTAGCTTCACAAATCATAAGGGAAAATACAAAAGTTATCATAACCTTTGCAGATGGTCTTCATACAAATGGCGATAATTTTATACAATCAATAGATAAAATATGCCCAGACATAGTAGTTGCTGGTGGTACGGCAGGTGATAATGCAACTTTTGAAAATACTTATGTTTTTACACAAGATGGTATAACAAACAATGGTGCAGTAGGAGTTTCTTTAAATAGTGACTCTTTGCACATTCATACTGATTATAGTTTTAACTGGCAACCTGTAGGAAAAGAACTGACTATCACAAAGGCAAAAGACAACATAGTCTATACTATAGATAACAAAACTGCTTACGATACATACGCTTACTTTTTAGGAGAAAAAATAGCCAAAAAACTCCCTAGTATAGGTATAGAATTTCCTCTCATCATATCTGGAAAAAAGATGCCTATTGCAAGAGCTGTTTTGGCTAAAAATAGTGATGACTCTCTTACATTTGCTGGTAACTTAAAAGAGGGAGAAAAAGTAAGAATAGGATTTGGTAATGTTGAAATGATTCTAAAAGACTCTTATAAGACTTTAGAGAAATTAAACAATAAACCAGTTGAATCTATCTTTATCTACTCCTGTATGGCAAGAAGAAGATTTATGCCAAAATCAATCACAGTTGAGATAGAACCACTTCAAAGAGTTGCACCTACAGCAGGTTTTTTTGCTTATGGAGAATTTTGTACAATGGAAAATAAAGAGTTACTAAACCAAACCATGACGATTTTGGCACTAAGTGAATCTTCTAAACCAATAACAATAAACTCTTGTGATTATCTACAAAAGCCTCATATTGAAGATACTATAGAAGCATTAAGCCATATTATTAACACCACCACTAGTGAGCTAAAAGCAACAAACGATAGACTAAAAACTGCAATAGAAGGCTCACGTGATGGTCTTTGGGAATGGAATCTTTCAACTAGTCAGATGTACTATTCCCAACGACTTAAAGAGATGCTAGGATACAAAGAAGATGAATTAGATAATAGCTACAGAACTTGGGTTACTCACATGCATCCAGATGATAGAAGAAAACTATTTGAAGAGGCAAAAAAAGCTATCCAAAATAGAACACCGTTCCATTGTAAACACAGAATAAAGCATAAAGATGGCAGATGGATTTGGGTTTTAAATAGAGGAAAAGCCTTCTATAATGAAGATGGAAAAGTTATCATGATATCAGGATTTCAAACTGATATTACTAAAGAAA
>DQTM01000226.1 GCA_015662785.1 Sulfurospirillum arcachonense
GCAGCTTTTTTATACAATGTTATAATGACTATTGGTATAAAAGGTCTTATTGGAATTTATACTCCTTCTAAACTTGATACTAAAGATTTAGTTCCAGCAGAAGATGGAAAATAGTTGATAAACATGGTGGTAAAATACCGCCATGTTTACCTAAAAAGATTTTTTCTATAGATATACTGTATTTATACAAAAACTCTAAATAAGGTAAAAATTCTAAATGATAAATATAAAAAAAGTAGCACATCAGCTAAAGTTTGACGGAATGTATAATACAATTTATATAGAAGTTCAAGAAGAGCTTAAAAATCAAGACCCAACAGTTGAAGAGATAGAAAAACTCATCATAGAAAACGAATATTATATAGGAGAATATAAAGAGTTAAATCGATACGGAGAACTCTCATCAGTTCATGCTAAAGTTCTTATCATTGATGAAAATGAAGAAGAACATATAAAAAAGTTTAAAGAAGAACTCAATGAAAATGTCCAACAACTTAGAGACCTAGAGAATTTTGAAGTAGATTCTAAAAACTCCGCTTACTCTATCTGGATAGGAAGTGTTGGGGTTATGGTGATATTTATGGCACACAATATCGTTGCACTATTTTCAGACCTTTATAACACACACGGCACTTTAGTCTATAGTTCATTTGCTATCATTCTAGCTCTTACCTACTGGGCATATAGAAAAATGAAAGCAAATCATGAGGCTCAACATGTGAGATATAAAGTTTTACATAAAAAGGCCCGTGATTTAATTAAAGAGGGTTTTGAAAAGAGCTATTTTACAGAAGAAGAATTTTTTGAGGGGATTCAAAAAAACTATGATTAATATCAAAAAAGTCACAAATGATATAAAAACAGATGGAAAATATGATGCTATATTAGAGCATATAAAAGATAAGTTAGAAAATGAAAACCCAAGCCTAGAAGAGATTGAAAAACTTATAATAGAAGATAAATACTATGTTGCTGAGTACAAAGACTTAAACCGCTGGGGTGAGCTTACTTCTGTACATATCAAACCTTTGGAGATAAAGAAAAGTGATAGTGCTGAGGCAAAAGAGGCAAAACAGAAGATAAATGAAAAAATTGACTATTTAGTTCTTGGAGAAGAGTATGAAGTACCTTCCAAAAAAGTTATCTATGCCGCATGGACTGGTTTTTTGCTTCTTCCCTCTATCTATGTCATCGATAACATGGTAAGAATGTTTACAACTTGGTATGTTACACATTCTGAGTATGTTTATCTCTCATTTTTTGTCGTTTTTATACTGTGTATTTGGGGTTATTTCAAAGTAGTGGGGAACCATACAAGACAACATGAACAGTATATCCAAACACAAACAATGATAAGAGATTTAGTAAAATCAGGATTAGAAAAAGGCTATTTTAGCCATAATGAAATATATAAAAATTAAGAGAGAAATGTATGAAAAATAGTATTGTATTTATAGCCTTAGTTGTTGGAATTATCTTCTTTTTGGTATCTCGTGGGGCAGATGAGAGTGAGAGAAAAAGTATAAAACTTACAGAGACAACTTGTCAAAAAGAGGTTCACTTCTCTGATAAACTACATGATTGGACAGCTATAAAAGTTGCCAAAGAGTTGCTTTATGATGAAAAATATACCATAGAATCATCTATCATAAAATCAACCCATGTAAAAAGTAGGATAGCTAACTATATACAGACTGAGAGTGCAGATAAAGTATTGAAACGAATCATATCTGAGTTTAAAAAAGAAAATCCAAAGAGTTATGATAACAAACTAAAAATCCAATATCACATTATCGAAAATAGTAGAGTTGGTAGTACAGAAGTGGGACAGTTGGAGTTTAGGTTTTTACTCGATGATGCTCTTGTATATGAAGCTAGGAGTCACTATATAGGTAAAACTGGCGAAGATATACCAAGACGGATAAAGTGCATCATCAAATCATTTTTTGCCCAGTAGGAGTTTTTTAAGCTCCTGCTTTTGGCACTATGGACTTTGCTCTTCCTGATTCTAAAATTTCAATACCATCTTTAGTATCAAAGGTAGGAACAATAATCATCCTAAAAGATTCATCAAATCCATAATGTTCATAAATACCTTTGTGAGTGATAAGAAACATGTTTTTTAAAATCTTCTGAGTTTTAGCATCAAGGTTTACAAACTCCTCTCTCATATTTAAAACCAACACAAAAGAGCCGTTAGAATCTTTTGCAAAATCTAAATTTTCGATATATTTGTAATTTCCTTTTGGCTCTGGTATCAACATCTTTTCATGTGCAAAAATAACACCTTTAGCTTGTACTTTTATAGCCTCATCATAAGAAGTTTTATAAGCTACATTTTCTGGATGTAACTTGTATAATTGTTGAAATATAAGAAATTTTTCTTTTTTCTTTGAAGTTTTTTGAGCCATCTGTAGCAAAACTTTTTCATCTGTTTCATTGTTAAACTCTACATTATCTTTAAATGCGATAACATATATAGTGTAAATCATTCCTAGCAATATAGACCATCTTACGGCTTTGGCAAATTTATTAAACATGTATACTCTTTTTATTTTATTTAGACTATTCTATCTTATTTGTAATATAGTTTCATCCCCTCATACCGAGTAGGTTTAAAAGAAAAACCTAAATTCTACCCCTGCGCTATGTTCATCATGATAACGCACAGCAAGACTCAAATACTAGTTGATTCGGTAGTCTAGTGTCGTTGCCCACTCACTTTTTAAATCACTATCAGATAATTAAGATTGCGCGATAAAAGAGTTTATCAATGATTCTTTATTTTGACGCGTCATCTTTTTTATCGCATATTCTCTTTTTGAAGCGGTACTTCTATCTGCACACTTATCATGATAGATTAGCTTTACGGGTCGTCTTGCTTTAGTGTATTTTGCCCCTTTTGGAGAGTTGTTATGCTCTTCAATGCGTTTTTCAAGGTCTTTAGCGATGCCTGTATAGTAAGTATCATCAGCACATAAAACGATATATACATAGTACATATGCGAGAACTCCCCATTGGTTATTTTTTGGGCATACAGCCTATCATGATAGTATCTAAAATTGCTATAATAAAACAAAAAGGCTACCCTATGGCAAACATCTCCCTCTCTGGTTTTACCTTAGCAAAAGGCAAAGAACTTAAAGGGGATGATGCCTTTGAAACTAAAAGAATGCAAGATTTGAGTGTGGCGTTGTTGTGTGATGGTGTAGGCTCTGCACAAGAAGGACAAGCTGCGGC
>DQTM01000047.1 GCA_015662785.1 Sulfurospirillum arcachonense
ACCTATTATAGATTAAGTTAATTAAAGAACAAATTAAGTACAATGATACTCTATTATTTTTTTATGAGGAGTAACTATGGCAATGATGAAATTTGCAGAAAAAAACAAAAATATTAATAAATTTCACTCTACATGTAAAGTGTTAATAGTAGATGATGAGCAAGAAGTTCACTCTGTAACTAAAACAGTACTTAACCAATTTGTGTTTGAAGGAAAAAACTTAGAATTGCTTAGTGCTTATAGTGGAGATGAGGCAATATCTATGTTAAAAAAGCATCATGATATACAGTTAGTTCTTTTAGATGTTGTTATGGAAACTGATGATGCTGGGTTGATTGTAGCAAAAAGAATTAGAGAAGAGTTAAAGCTGAGAAAAGTAAGAATAGTTTTAAGAACAGGTCAGCCTGGAAGTGCACCTGAGCAAGAAGTGATTGGTAATTATGATATAAATGACTATAAAGAAAAAACAGAATTAATTTCTAAAAAACTCTATACTACAGTCATCTCATCTTTGAGAGCATATCGTGATATGGATATAATTGACCACAATAGAAGAGCTTTAGAAAAAATAGTAGAAGCTTCAAAAACTATTTTTAAACTGAAATCATTTTATAGTTTTGTAGAGGGTGCATTGGAGCAAGTAACATCTTTGTTAAACATAGATGGGCATATATTTGAAACAGAAACCAATAATGGTTTTTTTGCAACCTTATCTAACGATGAGTTCAAACTTATAGCAAGCATAGGGCTGTTTGAAGGTAGAAAAGATAGTAAGGTATTGACCACAGAAGCTTTGGCTTTACTAAATAAAGCTTATCAATCAAAAAGTAGTTTTTTTGAAGAAGATGCTTATATAGCATATTTTGAAGCTACAAATGGAAAAATATTATTTCTTTACATAGAAGGTTGTAAAAAACTAAATGATATTGATAGAGATTTTCTTGAAGTGTTTTCGAACAATATATCTATCGCTTTTAATAACACATGTATTAATGCAGAGTTATTGGAAGAGAAAAAAGATTTAGTTGAAAAGATAGGTGAAATTTTGGTTAAAAGAAGAGTCTTTGAAGAAAATATATCAAAAGAAGATATTTTAAAACTCTTAAAAGAGCCTAATGTAGATGTTAGGTTAAGTGAGTATTTCCTACACTATTATGATGGGATACAATAGTAGTTTGTTTTTTGAGCTCTCAATTGCTGGTTTAATTATAGGCTTTATATCTGGTTTCTTTGGTATTGGTGGAGGAACTCTACTAGTGCCAACTCTTATGTACTTTGGATTTACTATTAAGTACGCCATAGGTATTTCTGTTATGCAGATGGTTTTTAGCTCTATTTTTGGTTCATATCTAAATCTTAAAAGTGGTAAATTTCAGATAAAAGATGGACTTTTACTTGGGGTTGGTGGATTTGTAGGTGCTCAAGGGAGTGGATTTTTAGTAAATTATCTCTCATCAACGATACTTTCAACAATATTTATTTTTTCTGTATGCTTAGCAATATTTAAATTTTTTAAATCATCTCCTGAATCAAATTTACCAGAAGTAAAATCAAAACTTTTATTGTTTGGGGTTGGTTTTTTTGTTGGACTTATCGCGATAAGTGTTGGCATTGGTGGAGGACTATTTTTGACTCCAATTTTAATTGGCTTTATGAATTATGATATAAAAAAAGCCATATCAATGAGCCTATTTTTTATCATTTTTTCATCAGTGTCAGGTTTTATAAGCCTTTCACAGTTTGGGTATATAGACTATAGAATTGGATTTATAGTTGGTTTTAGCTCCCTTTTAGGTGTGTTTTTGGGCATAAAATCATCTCATAACTTAGACAAGAAAAAGCATAAAACACTGCTTTTAGGTCTATATTTTGTCATTTTGATAATGACGTTAAACAAATTATATTTTTAGGAAATTAAGTGAGCAAGATAAAAATCTTTGGGGCAAATGAGAACAATTTAAAAAATATAAATTTAGAAATCCCAAAAAACAGACTAGTAGTTATAACAGGCATAAGTGGAAGTGGAAAATCAACTCTGGCATTTGATACGCTTTATGCTGAGGGACAAAGACGTTATATAGAGTCACTTTCAAGCTATGCAAGACAGTTTTTAGACCGCGTAGGAAAACCAGATGTTGAACGCATTGAGGGATTAACTCCCGCGATTGCGATTGATCAAAAAACAACGAGTAAAAATCCACGCTCGACCGTGGGAACCATAACAGAAATATATGACTATATGAGACTTCTTTTCGCTCGCGTTGGAAAACAGCACTGCCATAAGTGTGGCAAACCAATTTCACAGATGAGTGGTTCTGACATTATAGGTGAAGTTTTGAAGCTTCCTGTTGGAGCGAAACTGGTCATTATGAGTCCATTAGTTAGAGAGAAAAAAGGCTCATTTGCAGATATGATAGAGTCACTTCGTCATAAAGGATTTGTAAGGGCTGTGATAGACGGTGTGATGGTGCGTCTTGATGAAGAAGTAGAGCTTAGTAAAACCAAAAAACATACAATAAAAGTAGTCATAGATAGAGTTGTAGTAAAAGAAGACAATAAAGAGCGTATAGCAAGTGACATAGAAAAATCTTTAAATGAGAGTTATGGTGAGGTAGAGCTTGACATACTAAACTACGAAGAGGTAGGCTTAGAGAGTTCTCACATACACTACTCAGAACATCTAGCTTGTTTTGATTGTAAGATAAGTTTTGAGCCGTTAGAGCCTCTGAGTTTTTCGTTTAACTCACCAAAGGGAGCTTGTCCTATTTGTGATGGGCTTGGCATAAGATATACTTTAGATTTAACAAAGATTATAGACCAACATAAGACAGTAGATAGTGGAGCAATAAAACTCTTTTATGGATTTAATAAGGGTTATTATGCAAAGTTTCTAAAGGGTTACTGTAAAGCTGCAAAGATTGACATAAATAAACCTTTTGAAGAGTTAGAAGAGTATGAACAAAAAGGCATACTTCATGGTGGTGTAGATGATGCAAAGTTTACTTGGAAACGCCATTCACTCACTCGTAAATGGGAAGGTGTCGTAAAAATAGCCTACGATATGCTCAAAGATGAAAAAGAGCTCGGTGATTATATGAGCGAAAAAAGTTGCGATAGATGTGGTGCTCATAGACTAAAACAAGAGAGTCTGAGTGTACATGTAGCCGCAAGAAACATAGGTGATATTTTGGATATGCCTATAGATAAAACTTTAGAATTTTTTCAAGATGAGAAAAATTTTGAGTATATGAGTGAACAGCAACATCTTATTGCAGCGTCAGTTCTAAAAGAGATAAGAGAGCGTTTGTTCTTCTTGTTTGATGTGGGACTTGGATACATCACTCTTGGACGAGATGCTAGAAGTATTAGTGGTGGAGAAGCTCAACGCATACGTATAGCTTCTCAGATAGGAAGTGGTTTGACAGGGGTCATGTATGTGCTTGATGAACCTAGTATTGGTCTTCACGAGAGAGATACTCGTAAACTCATTAGAACTCTTAGAAATCTACAAAAAAAAGGTAATAGCGTTATAGTTGTAGAACACGATAAAGAGACTATCAATGCGTGTGATTTTATCATAGATATTGGTCCAAAAGCAGGTAAATTTGGTGGTGAGATTGTTTTTGCTGGGACTCTTGAAGAGATGAAAAAGAGTGGGACTTTAACGGCTGAGTATCTTAGTGGACAAAGAGTTATTGATTATAAAGAAGATAGAGAGCAGAAAGATTGGATAGAGCTGAGTAATGTAAGTGTAAACAACATAATAGACTTACATGTAAAGATTCCTCTGCGAAATCTTGTTGGTATCACGGGAGTAAGTGGAAGTGGTAAAAGCTCACTCATACTTCAAACTCTTCTTCCTGTTGCAAAAGAGTTATTAAATCGTGCTAGAAAAGTTAAAAAAATAGATGGTGTAGAGTGCCATGGACTTGAACACTTAGACAAAGTTATCTACCTTGACCAAAGCCCAATAGGAAGAACTCCAAGAAGTAATCCGGCAACATATACCGGCATAATGGACGAGATAAGAACTCTTTTTAGTAAAACAAAAGAGGCAATGCTAAGAGGCTACAAAATAGGAAGATTTTCGTTCAATGTCAAAGGTGGACGTTGTGAAAAGTGTCAAGGCGAAGGCGAAATAAAAATAGAGATGCACTTTTTACCAGACATCATGGTCAAGTGTGATTCATGTAAAGGTGCTCGTTATAATCCTCAAACTTTGGAGATAAAATATAAAAGTAAATCTATCTCAGATGTACTTGGCATGAGTGTAGATGAAGCGTTAGAGTTTTTCAAAGCCATTCCAAAAATAAACCAAAAACTTCAAACTCTTAGTGATGTTGGACTTGGTTACATAACACTTGGACAAAATGCAGTAACCTTGAGTGGTGGAGAAGCACAAAGAATTAAACTAGGAAAAGAACTAAGTAAACGTGATACTGGAAATACACTTTATATCTTAGATGAGCCAACAACAGGACTTCACTTTGCAGATGTTGATAGACTTACAAAAGTTCTTCACCATCTAACAGACTTAGGAAATTCTGTTTTAGTTATAGAACATAACATGGACATCATAAAAAACTGTGATTATCTTATAGATATGGGACCTGATGGTGGAAGCTATGGAGGAAAGATAGTCGACGTTGGAACACCTTTACATGTAGCTACAAACTATAAAAAAAGCGGAAGTTATACGGGTGAATATTTGGCGAAAGAGATTGGCTTAGGGGAGTTATAAAAACTCCACTTTGTCATTTTGAGATATAGTTCCAATTTGAAGGACTTTAGCAAAAACTCCTCTATCTTTTTTTAAAAGTTTAGGTAGTTTGTTGTCTATTTTTGTCAAACTTTTGCAAAGTGTACAATGTTGGCTTATTTGAAGTATAGTATTGCCTATTTTTAGTTTAGAACCTGCTTCAAGATTGTATATATTAAGTACCTATCCAAAAAGAACACCAATTAACTACCAACTACTAAAGGGTAAAATTTCTCTTCATATATACTAAAGTCAATCACTCGCTTATCTCCATATTCATCTAATATTTTTTGAACGAACT
>DQTM01000104.1 GCA_015662785.1 Sulfurospirillum arcachonense
CCTGTTGTAAAGACTAAAAAGATAGATAGTCCAAATGGTGCAGTTGTCGATAGCGGAGTGCTTGATAAGCTTGAAGCTGAAGCAATCATAAGAAGTATTAATGATGTTTATTACTCTGCGATGGCAAAGCTACATAAAGCAAAGTTTGTCTTCAAAGAGCGCATCATTGAAAGCTCAAAAGAATCAACGCTGGTGCATACAATTGTTGGTAGTTTTGACTTGGAGCCGAGTGAAAGCAAATACGCAAGTGAAAAGAAATATACTCTTAAAATCTATCCTATACAGTACACAAAAGAGATAGATGGAAAAGAAGTGGTTTTTGTGGATATGGAAAATTACATAGCAAGACTTAATGGCGTTGACATACTTGAAGAGACAAGAAATGCTATATTATAGGGGGTGAGTAGATGAAAGAGATAAAGTTAAGCAATAGAACAGTTACGATGAGAGAGCCAAAGGTTAGAGATATTAGAGCATTGAAAGATTTAAAAACTCAAGAAGAGAAAGAGATGGCACTCATTTGCAATTTAACGGGTCTAACGCAAGATGAGCTTGATGAATTAAGCTTAAAAGATTATGCAAAACTCTCTAAAGCGTTAGAGGATTTTTATCTTAAGCTGGAGCGATTGTCTTAGGGCGGTCGCTTTGGTTGGCAGGGAGTTTCATTTTGGATTTGAAGATTGTTTGCAGATGTATGTTAGTGAGCTCTTGGAATTGGTAACTCAAGTGAAATAGTGCCAACCACCTTTTAGCGTAAAGTGAAAAATTGCAATAGAGCAGGATAGAAAAATATCTAAATAGAGTGGAAGATAAGAGAATAAAAAGAGGCTAATCAGGAATGTAAAAAATGGGAATAAAAACACTTGGAATAAGCGTTGTAATTGGCGGGGTGCTTGCTTCATCTTTGAAAAACTCCTTTAAGTTAGCTAATAGTAGTTTAGCAAAAATGGGTGAAAATGTCAAAAAATTAGAAAAGACAAGATTGAAATTAAAGGAGTTTAAGGAGTTAAGCAAAGATAGTGCAAAAAACGCTGATGCATTAAATGCACTAGGTAAAAGCTTAAGAAGTGCAGGTATAGATGTAAGAAATATAGATGAAGATACAAGAGCCTTTAGAAGATCGCTTATAAACTTAAAAAGAGCCTCTAAAGTAGAGATAAAACTAAACAATATAAAAGAGCAGTTTGAGAAGCAGAAAGCATCTATAATTGGCTTAGGTGCTACTCTTTATGGCTATACTAAGACAGTTTCAGAAGCAAACAACATCTTGAAAGCTCAAGGAGAGATAAGAAGTTTAAATATCAGTAAAAAAGGGATAGATGAGATAACAAAGTCCTCTTTTGATTTTAGCTTGAAATTTGGGCAGATTAACGCTGATGAGATGATAAAAGCAAGCTATGACATAAAATCGGGCATCTCATCTTTGAGTGATGAAGGTGTTAATAAGATGACGCAGTTTGCTACATTAACTGCTGTAGCCACAAAGAGTAGCGTAGAGGAGATGACAAAACTTTACGCTTTGGGGTATGGGATATTCAGAAAAGATTTTAAACTCTTCCCCGGTAGCACCGCTTAGGGCTTTTACTTTCGCTATTTCATTTTCAAAATCAATTCCAACCTTAAAAGGCGCAACTATTGTTGTAGCAACGGCAACTTTATCTAAAAAATTACTTCTAAACTCCTTTCTAAAATTATCCATTTCTTTAGAGATATTTAAACTTACATTAATACCTTTTAAATTTCTTTTTAACTTATTAATTGTGTTATTTAGTCTAATAGCAGCTTTATTACTTTCGTTAAATTTATTAGCAAGATTTACTCTTTTTTCATTAAGTTCATCTATTTTTTCTTTTAGCTTTTGGGTATTTTTAATTGCACTTCCAAATGCACTTACACCTTTAAAAGCTGCTCCAATAGTAATTGCAACCGCTAAATTTTTCAAAATCCGCCCTTTTTTAGTATAATTTCCAAAAGGAGTTTTAAATGGAATTTGTTACATTTATAGTAATTTGTATAAATGCAATTTTTATATATCTATTTAGCGATTTAGACTTTGTTACCTCTTTTTTTACATCGCCTTTTATTTCACTAATTCTATTTCCGATTACCGCTCTTGAGATTGCAATAATCTATTTTCTTCTTGAATTATCAAAAGAGCCTTCAGAAAATAAACCTTAATCTTACTAACTCTCATTTTTATAATATCAGCATAACTAAAATTTAATTTTGTTGTTAAAGCGACTACCACATCTTCAAAAGGGAGCAAACTTACTCCCTCTACGATAAAAAATCGCTAAGTTTTTGCACAATAGTCATATAGTTTTTACCACTCATTTTTCTAAAATCATCGCTACTTAAAGGATGTGAAATAATCAGTTTTTCAGCAAGTTCAGTTATTACTTTTCCCATTGCTTTTTTATCTCCACCAGCTACTGCAAGTTCTCCTACAAAATCTTCCATATCTTCACCAAGCGGTTCACGAAACTCAAGCTCTGTTATCTTTTTTCCATCAATTTCAATCTCTTTTGGTAAAACTACTTTTATTGTATCCACTCTTTACTCCTTACATTATTTGGTTTCTCACATCTTCAAGGATATCTTTACCATCAATCCTTGCAATCATATTTTCAAGATCCACAAAAATAACCTCTTCTCCATTCAACTCTTTTGTGTATTGAATAGGGTAGATTTTTATATTTTTCT
Source organism: Sulfurospirillum arcachonense (assembly GCA_015662785.1). Classification (GTDB taxonomy): domain Bacteria; phylum Campylobacterota; class Campylobacteria; order Campylobacterales; family Sulfurospirillaceae; genus Sulfurospirillum_A; species Sulfurospirillum_A arcachonense_A. The sequence continues at coordinate 2,704 of DQTM01000104.1, forward strand.
TTTTGGATTCTTTGATTTTTGTAGAGTTTTCCTCCACATCGAAACTTCCAACCATAGTATGCACAACTACTACAGTTTTCCCATTCTCTACAACACTCTCTTTGATTACAAATTTCGCTTTTTCAAACTTTTGCATAGCAGTATATGCAATCTTATTGATTGTATTTAAGTTAATTTCCGCTTCCATAGGCTCAAGCACTCTAATGTCTTGCTTGATGCCTTGTGGGGTATCTGCTTTTTGAGTTTTTACTGTTGGTTCTTTAAAGTCTTCAACTTTACCCAAAAATCCAACCCCCTCAATAAAAACATTATAACTTACACTTGCTGCTGGTAATCCCATCTTTTACTCCTTAAGAATTGATAATCTTATAAATAATTGGACTAAACTTATCGACTCTGTCAAACTCAACGCTAATTAGTGTAGGCGCTGGATTTTCTTGAGCTTCTACTTTAAAGTAAAATTTACCTTCCGTTATAGCTGTCGGTGTTGTTAAATCTTCATCCAAATAGATATTTGTTCCAATTAAAACTCTTTTTCCTATCATGTCTGCACAAAAGGCTTTTATCGTATCTTTTGCCTCTTTAACTGCATAAACTCCCCTGTCGCTGTCAATAAACGGAAAGATCGCATCTAAAACTGCCATAGAGAGTTTGTCAAAAATCCTCACTCTTCTTGCATCTTGCAGTAAGCTATCTGGGCTTGTAGTTTGATAGTTCCAAACCCTTATACCGTTGTATGCTATAAAAGATGTTATTTGATTATTTGTAAGCAAATCAGTCTCATCAGGCAGTCCCATAATAAACTGAGCTTTGTTTTTTGCTTGTTTTACAGGTAGAGTCTTATTGCTTAAAGAGTAGCTCCATCCAACAGATGTAGTCAAATCGCTTCCATCAACCACACATCTTAAGATACTCAAAACAAAGTTAGCCGAATATTCATCCTCGCTATCAGTGAGAGTGTTCCAGTCAATCAAGTTTGTAAAAACCGGTGTAAGTCTCTCACTTCCAAAATGTCCTCTTTTTTTTATCGCATCGCTTCCATCCGTTGCATCAAGGTCTATAAATCCTCTGGCTTTTAAAATGTTGATAGTAGCTAAATATTGATTTGCGATATCCAAATCAACTGTAAAATCTGGAACCGAAATAATATCAGGTCTTATATTAAAATCTCCCGGCACATTTTTAAGATCAGCTATTGCGTTTATGATGTTTGTCTTTAGTTCGCTCTCATCTTCGCTATGTTTTGCAACAGAAATAACTGTAGGAACAACTACTTCAAATTTGTTATTTGCCCAAAATAGATATTTAAACAAGTTCCCCTTAAACTCACCGTTTTGTGAAATTTTAGCAATATCTTCAAAATCTCTTTCGCCTAAATAGTGCGCAAGTGCCTTAGGTAAAGAATCAAAATATCTCATCTCATTCTCTTCGACCTCATTAGAGACCAAAACAATGGCTATCGGTTCAGTTGCACTCACTCTAACAGGTCTCGCCCCTATGGCTTGCCAACTACTTATA
>DQTM01000209.1 GCA_015662785.1 Sulfurospirillum arcachonense
AGTGTGAGTAACGATAACCCTTATTCAGAGTCTCTCTTTAAAACACTCAAATACACACCCTCATACCCCAATAAGCCATTTGAGAGTGTAGTTGATGCAAGAGTATGGTGCGAAACATTTGTAGCTTGGTATAACAATGAACACTGCCATAGTGGCATCGGGTTTGTGACACCTGTGCAGAGACACTTATTGCAAGATAGAGATATTTTACAAAAGAGACATCTAGTATATGAGAAGGCTAAAGCAGCTAATCCTCTTAGGTGGAGTGGTACTACTCGTAACTGGGATTTTATCACAAAGGTACATTTAAATCCCAATAAAGCAAAGGTAAATAATATAACTGATACTGTTTCAGATACAAGACATGCAAGTTAGAAAATGGTGGTACTTTTTAGGTACTTAATTTGGACAACTACACTGACATCTACCGAGATTAAGGTGGTTCCCACAGTTTTAAGACAGATACTTTTTCAAATCCTCTTCAACCAACTCCCGTATCCAAGAAGGCTCTAACACTTTTATATAAGGTATCCAGTACTTCACCAAAGGCATAATCTCCATCTCGTGGGTTATCATGATAGAGAGCTCTATACTTCCATCTTCTTTCACATCTAGTATCTTTTGGCTGTTAGAAATAGGCTTTCTTTTCAAGTATTTAGCTATTTTAGGAGAGACCAAAAGCTTCACTTCAAAAGGCTTTACCGTCTCATCAAACCAGATAGAAAGTGCATTGTCTAATTTTTTATCAAGTGAGATATCGCTTTCAAAGTGCTCTTCAAGTAGTTTGATACCAGAGATATTTTTCAGATAATACTTCTTTAGATGCCCATCTTTGGTATCAAGAGAAAGAAGATACCAAAACCCTTCATAGTTTGCAATCTTCAAAGCCTTTAGCCTCAACTCTTTTTCATAAGAGCCAAAATCATATGTACAAGTGATGATGAGCTTGCTTTTTATCGCAGATTCTAGCTGTTGTACTTCTGCTAATTTATCGCTGATATCTTCTATATCTAGCTTAGTATAGATAGGATTGTACTCTTCATTTTTTATCTTTGAGAGAAGTTTTTTAGCCTTGCTTGAAAACAAACCAGAGCTACCATCGATAAGCCCTTCCATGATATCAAGCACCACAGCATCTTCGATAGAGGTCATTTTTTCTAGTTTAAACCCCTCTTGCATCTTCCACCTTTTTCCCTCTTTATAGATAGGAAAAGAGATAAGGCGTTCGTTAAAATCCCGTTGGATGGTTCTTGTGCTAGTGTTAAATTCTTCAGAGAGTTCTTTGATGGAGAGTGCTTCGCCATTGTATAGCTTGGATAGTATGTTTGTGAGTCGGGTGAGGATTTTGTCGTAGTCGTGTTTGTATGCCATAACTAATCATCCTTCTTTATCAAACCGTTGTTTGAGTACATCGTAGACCTTATTTTTATCTCTCATACCCACTACAAGTACCACGATAGTAATCTCTTCATCTTTTACTTTATAAGCCAACCTATAACCAGCATTTCGTAATTTCACTTTATAAACATCATCAAATCCCCGAAGCTTATCTTTTTCTACTCTAGGATTTTCCAATCGTTCTACTAACTTTTTTTTAAACTGTTTGGAGATGCTGCTATCAAGCTTTTTCCACTCCTTTAACGCTTTTGGTAAGAAGCTTAATTTATAACTCATCTAAAGAGACTTCTATAGGACTTTCACTTTCTGATAAACGCTCTTTTACCGCCTGTTCAAGTTCATAAGCATCTACTATCTCTAGTAACCTTTCATAAGTCTTGGAGGGTACTAGATAAGCACTTGGTATGTTGTGATTGAGTACCGCAATAGCTTCATCTCCTGCATCCTTCAGTATCGCTGTTGGGCTTTTTTTAAGTTCTGAGATACTAACGCTAAAATTTGCTAAGATATTCTCCATGATAAAGTATCCTTTTTAGTATTTTATTTAGTACTTATTGTACGCTATTTCTTTTAAAAAGTCAAATACGCCATACGTCCATTTGATTAATGTTTACATATCGTCATTATTTATAATTTTGCCAATAACTTTCTAGCTTTTTTATATGTAATTTTATTTTTATACATAGCATTGTATACCACTAAAGTAGTCAGCATCCCTTCTATGATATAGCTATTTTTACTATTCTTAGCTATGAACATAAGCGTTTTTTTATCTAACATTAGCCTCATAGATTTCATCTTTTGTTTGACTATTTTTAGTTTAGTCTTTGGTTTTTGTATTTTAAGTTTTACCTTTAAAAGCACTGTTCTTGATGTCAACTTTTCATAAAAATCAATTTCTTTTTTTAGGGAACCATTACATACAAATATAACTTTTTTATTCAAATTTTTTAATGCCTTTATCGTATAAAAAAGTTCTTTTTGTGTCTGTTCTTTATCGTTCATATACTCAATATCATCTAAAATCAATAAATCATTTGTTCTATATTTTTCACGAAACCTATCAGAGGTATGGTTTCTAAGGTTATAGCCAAAGTCATTCATAAATTCTTCACAACTCACATATAAAACACTATATCCTAACTCTTGAAAACTATTTCCAAGAGCATGAACCAAATGCGTTTTACCAACAGCAGGTTTTCCATGTAAGATTAACGAGTAATTAACCCTCTCCACTTTTAAAAAATCTTGTATTGCAATATACGCAGAGATATTTGTTTTGTCCACTACGAAATTATCCAATCTATAGTTTGGATTTAATGTCTGTTTTTTCACCATTTTAAGTTCCTTGTATGTCATTATGACCTATCGTCACCCTTTTGTCCTTTTATAAATAACGATACTTTGATTGTTTGCATTGTGCAACTCCTTTATGTTTTATAGGGTTATTATAAAGGAGTACTTTGACAGCTTTGTGTCTGCTTTTATTGTTTTTCTATGCTATTTGTAAAATTCCACTATCTTATTTTTTACTTGCTCTATAAAACTCTTTTCAGCTTTCTGAATTTCGTCCAATGAAAACTCTTCTTTTCCCTCAAATTGTTTTATATCAAGGCTCACTACACCAATCTTGTGATTTTTGCTTTTACTAAAACTTTTAACCTCTCCATCTGCACCCATCGGAGATACGAATAGTCCTAAAATTTTATCGTCACTATTAGCATAATGATATAGATATGTACTCATTTGGTATAAATCATCCCTGCTTACAGCATTATCAATATCAGCATATTTTCCAATTTTGTTATACCATTTATATTTTGCATCCAAGATAGCAACAATTTTCCCATCTTTCTCAATTATGATATCTGGTCTTATCTGTCTAAAGTTTTCCTCAATCAAATACTCTCCGCCTTGTTCATTTGGTGAGTAGATTTCATACTCTGATAAATTTTTTTGTAAAACTTTTAACAGGTAGTTCTCCCAAAGTTCAGAAATATCTAAAAAATATGAAAAGCTATCTCTAGAAAGAGCCTTATTGTTGTTTTTTGCTGATTCACTTTTGATAATTAACTTGCTTAACTCCATCACTTTTTTATAATGAAAATTAAGCTTTGAATATCGTATATTTTGTATTTCATGAGCATGGACTTCCCTATCTTGCACACCAAATGATTGAAGTTTGTTATCATATTCAGAGACATTTCTCAATATCCCACTCAATCCTTCTTGTTTTTTTATCAGTAGTTTGTATGTATATCGTATAGTTTGATTTATAGTTGTATCCATTGTTAATTTTCTATATTTACAGTAAAACTTACTTTTATCCACTAAATTATATTTGATATGTTTTGAGATTTTTAACTGCCCTTTAAAGCTTGATGAGTTTCTCACAAAAGTTTTATACTCTTTTGGAATTTGGCTTTTTGTTAAAGCTTTTTCAAGTGTGGCTTTCCACATGAGTGTGATAAGCCACAAGTTACTATTTTTAGATTTGCTAGTAGCGGTATTGTCACTTTTGGGGATATAAAGTCCATAAGCATAAGAGACAAGATAGTTAAATATCCCATTACCAAATCTAGGTTTTATCTCTATATCTACAGGTTTTTTATTTACAATAGTGGAGTAAAAACCAATATAATGTGAAGTATAAAAAGTTGCTTCATTTGGATTGTTGTATGTGTACCAAACTATATGCTTATCTAATTTTTTTGTAACTTTATTTTGCAATGAAAAAGTTTCAATACTATGACTATCAATTGATTTTTTTAATTTATCAATTGATAGAAAATATGCATGTAGCTCGCTTTGAGTAGAATTTTTTTTAGTAATCCCATCAATATATTGACTATCCTTAAGATTTAATGTCATCTGTTTCAAAAGACTCTTTTAGCTTAGTTAGTTCATTTTTTATCTCATCATCATCCATGCTCATGCCAAGGTATTCTTCCAAGAGAGGTTCGATATTATATACCCATAATCTCTCTAAATCAAAGCTTGTGATTTTAACTTTTTTATCTTCCTTATTTTCTTTTAAAAAGTCCTTTATCTTTAAAAAATAAGCTTGACCAATCTGATAATCTTCTCCAAGAGATAACTCATTAACTATATCTTCATTTAATTTCTTGCATTTTTCTACATATCTTTTTAATGACTCTTCTTCTACAATATCTCCCAATACATCGAGTAAAACATCAAGCTTAGGCATAAGTTTAAAAAATCCAAACCGTCTTCTAAGTGCTAAATCAAATGTAACTAAACTTTTATCGACATTGTTCATAGTTCCTATGATGTATACATTTTCAGGTATCGTAAAACTACCAAAATGTGGTAAATTGATAGATTTTCCTCTATATTCGAGTGCAAAAAGAAGCTCTCCAAACACTGCGGACAACTCAGCACGATTTATCTCATCAATGATAAAAATATATTTTTGTTTTGGTTTATCACTTGCCGCTTTGCAAAATTTATAGAAAATACCCTCTCTTAATTCGTACGAAACCTTAGAACCATCTATTTTTGGGGATATTCCTCCTATAAAGTCCTCATAAGTATAGTTGGGGTGAAACTGGATAATTTCATAATATCCTTTTTCATTGTCAGGTTCTCCTTTTTTTGAAAAAAGGTAATTTTGCTCAATATCTTCATCTTTTTCACCATCTTTTAGTTCAAGTATTTCTTTCACAACTTCCATACTCTCATAAGTTTTACCCGTACCTGGAGGTCCCCATAAAATTACAGCTTTATTTCCTATTTTCAATAACTCCGATATGTTTTTTATATCTGTCTCTTCTATCATGATAGTTGATATAAGTTTTGAGACTTTATTGATATCACTAGAGCCTAAATCTTTCATTATTTTTTCAGATATTTCTTTCCAAACGGCAGTAAAATCATCAAACTTCATATTGGTTATTTTTATAGGGGTATAATCTTTATCTTTGAAATCTTTTAAGATTTTTTTTACATATTCAGTATCTAAAAAATTTCTAAATGCCATTAAACTTAATGGGTGAATGACTGTACCTTTATTTGCCCACATCCACAAAAATTTTGGAGGAAATCTATGCTCTAGTACTTTATTTTGTTTCTTATATTCTTCTGAGTTATTGTCATCATCATCTTTATAATAAAAATAACTTTTATGCTCTCCATCTCCATGATTGCTTGGATATCTCAAAACCATTGTTGCATTTTTAAATGCTTTTTTCTCTGCTTCTGTTTTCTCTTCTTTACACATTTGAATAAAATGCATAATATTAAAAAAATAGTTATTATCTGCAAAATGTGATG
>DQTM01000250.1 GCA_015662785.1 Sulfurospirillum arcachonense
ACCCATTTGGTTAACCTTTGTAAATGAAGTTTAAGTTATATTTTATGGTACTTTTGATTAGGTTTTTATTTTTCTATTGCATAATTTGGGATAAAGATCCAAATTCATGGTTAGAAGTTAGATCAGTCTTACCACTTTTAACTCAAAAAAAATATTATAAAACACTAAGGTATGGTTATGCAAGAGGAAGTGAACCTGTTCGTTATGTAGATGGCATTAGTGAATATGCTCAAATTTTAGGTCAAGCAGTAAAATAAAAACTTCTACATCATCTTTTGAGGTGTCATTTTTTTAAATAAAAATATAGCTATCATAAAAGTAAATAGTTCTGCCATAGGAATTGCTAAAAATATGCCATCTGTTCCAAAGAAAAGTGGCAATGTGAAGATAAAGAAAATAGGTAAAATTAGACTTCTTAAAATCGCTATAGTTGCAGATGGTATAGGTTTATGAATAGCCGTAAAGTAGGCTGATATAGTCAAGTTTGTACCATTAAACAAAAACACAGGCCATACTAAAGCTGCAAATCCTATAAGCTTGCCACTTACTGCACTGCTTCCAATGGCAAGCATTAGTGACAAGCCAAACAGAAGTGAGAAGATTGGTAAACTTATGTTGATTGCAGTTAACCCTGATGCTCCTACATAATTACCTACGAAAAAACCATCGACTATACTTGCTGATGATATTGCTAACATACCTAAAACAGATGGGATTGTATATTGGAAAAAAACTGATGATATTTTATCTTTTGTTACGTTCATATAATTTCTTTTTAAATTTTAATTGTTCTTTGAAATTGTTCTGCTTTTTGAACCATTCAATACAAAGATTTAAGTATTTTATCTTAAATGTGTAAATTTTGTTTCTATTGATTTTGTATTTGTTTTTAAAGTAGGAGTGTAAAAATAGTTTTTCATCTTTACTGTTTAGATTAAACTCAACTATGACAGAAGCTAAATCAAAATATCGATCATTATACTTTGCATACTCCCAGTCTATGAGTTTTATATCTTTTGAAAATATAAAGTTTTTAGGGTTTAGATCGCCGTGGCATAGCACTAAATCTCTTTTTTTTATGTTGAGAGAGTGAAGTTTTTGTAAAAGTATAGCGATATTTTTTATATCGATACGCCTTAACTTATTTTTGTGAGAACCATATAAATACTCACTTATCATAAGAGAATCATCTAGGTATATATGTTTTGCTCCTATTCCAATTTCATAAGCTTTTTTTGCTATATAGAACTCTTGTTTTCTGTCTACCGCTAATGTGCCAAATACTTTTATAATATAACTTTTTTTAGAAGTTTTTAAAAGATAGTTTGTATTAGAAAAACCTTGATTTTCTAACAGAGTTAAACTTGGCAAAGTTTTCCATTTTCTACTTTATAGACTTTGTCTGCTATTAGTTTACAGTCGTTAAGTTCATGAGTTACCATAATAGTGTAAAGCTCTCTTTTTTTAGAAATCTTTTTTACTAAATCTAGCATCTTAGTTCTAGTTTGTAGGTCTAGTCCTGTAAAAGGCTCATCTAAAAGTAAAATAGGTTTTTTTCTCAAGAGTGAACGAGCAAGGGCTACTCTTTGGCTTTGTCCACCTGAAAGAGATGAAGCTAGTTTGTCTTCAAACCCTTCTAAACCTACCTCTTTTAAAATCTGTTTTGCTTCTTTCAAATCCTGTTTTTTTGGTTTCAAAGAGGTGCTTATGCCAAGAAGAACATTTTTTATAACTGAGAGGTGTTCAAAAGTATTGTATTTTTGAAAAAGAGTAGTTATGGGTCTTTTTTCTGCACTTAACAAAACAATATCCTCATTTTTAAAAGTCATACTTCCGCTCAAAGGAGTTAAAAAACCAGCTATCAAATCAAGTAGGGTTGACTTACCACTTCCACTCTCTCCTATGATTCCAACAATCTCATTTTTGTCTACATGTAAAGAAAAATCATAAACTGTTTTTTCATAACTATAAGTTAGATTATTTATATGAAGCATTTTTAAAAACCTTTGGTAAAAATATAAAAACACTAAGTGTTAAAACAAGCAGTATCAAAGCTACCCCTGCACCATCTTTTGTTTGGTATGAGCCCATAAGTTGATATAGATACCAAGGAAGTGTAGTTATGTCGTTACTTCCAAAAAGTGCGATTACTCCCAAATCTCCAAGAGAGAGACAAAAAGAGAGAGCAAAAACATATGCTACTGAAGATTTCAAGTATGGCCATTCGCAATATAACCATCTTTTCTTTCCATTTAGATTTAGAGAAAAGGCAAGTTTGTCGTATCGCTGAGCAATTTTCAGCATAGGAGGATAGATGATAGCTAAAGCAAAAGGAAGTGACATCAAAACATTGGCACACAAGACAGCAAGCACTGCCCAAAACATCAATGGTAGTTGAAATTTTAGTGAAAACAGAAAAAATCCTAAACCCAATATCAAAGAGGGAATAGCCAAGTAGATATTGCCACTAAAAGCTATGAGCAGATTTATAAAGTTTCTAAATTTTGATTTTTTTACCCTATGATTGATATTGAAATTTCTTCTTGTATCACTAATTAAAAGAGCAAATATAACAGTCAATATGCTTGAAAATGTAGCTATTACTAAACTGGTTAAAAAAGATTTTAAAAATATCTCATCGCTCAAGATTCTTTTAAAATCAGCACCTAATCCATCAATAAAAACAGAGATTAGAGGCAATACAAAAAGAAATGTGGAAAAAGAGATGATAGAGATTTGAAAAATTTTCAGTTTTTTTGGTTCACTCCAAGGTATTTTTGAACTACTTGTTTTGATATCTGATGCACCTACTTTGAAGTTTGCAGAAAGAACAACCAAAAACAGAGTGATACTAAGCTGAATAAGAGCCAGCTTGAGAGCTAAAGGTATATCAAAATCAAGCTTCACAGCTTCATAGATGGCTACTTCTAAAGTATTGAATGCGGGAGAACCCCCAATAGTTAAAACAATCGCAAAAGAGGTAAAGCACAGTAGAAATATAGTTGAAGATATACTTTTAAGTGAAAGTCTTATAGCCGGAAACTCGATAAGAATAAATCTTTGATAAGTAGAAAAGTTTAGACTTTTGGCAAGTTTATATCTCTCTTTAGGAATAGACTCAAACACATGAAGTAGACTTCTTGCAGCAAACGAGGCATTGAGATAAACATGAGCAATCAAGATACCACTTAGTCCATAAACATAGTTACCAAATGAGTAGTCAAAAAAGTATAAAAGCAGTCTATTTATCCAGCCATTGTTTCCTAGTATAGATATAATCCCAAACACTACGATAAGGGTAGGAAGAACAAGTGAAGAGGAGAGAAGAGCTATGAGAAAATTCCTTCCAAAAAATGAGCTTTGATGAGCCAGTGACCATGCTAAAAAAGTTCCAATTATGATGGAGATAAGAGTAGATAAAAAAGCTTGAAAAACGGTGAATTTTATGAGTCCAAAAATCCTATTAGATATAAGAGAAGATGAAAAACTCTCATAGTCTGAACTTAAAAAAAGTATATAAAAAACTCCGAAAGCTAGGAATAAAAGTAAAAGAGAGATAACACCTCCTGGTATTATGGATAGGCGAAATCTCGAGATACTATTTGAACGCATCTAACCATTCATTTTGATATTGTTTTCTATTTTGCTCTATGATTTTATCATCTATCAAAAGCATTTTTGAGGGTACATGTAAAG
>DQTM01000031.1 GCA_015662785.1 Sulfurospirillum arcachonense
ACCATCTTGGTTGATATCTTATCTATATTTTCTGATATATTTTCTACTTTTGTTATTTGAGCTGGAAGTTCTTCTCTAACTGCTTTTAGTTCTTCCAAGATAGGGGGAATTGAGCCTCTAATTTTCTTTGATTCTTCCAATATAGGAGGTATACTTGCATTTATATTATCAACTCTACTTAAAATTTCAGGAGTAAGTTTTCTTACCCTTTCTATCTCTTCTAGGATTTTTGGTATAGTTTCTCTTACCGCTTTTATCTCTTTAGTTGTATTTTCTATACTTAAAAGAATACTTTTGATTTTTGCATCTTTTTCAAACTGTTCTATAGTTGTCAATACTTGTGGTATAGTTTTTCTTGTTTCAGTAATTTCATTTGTAAAAATAATGATTGCAGTAGCAAGATATATAATTGCCAAGGAGAATAGTATTTTTATAAAGATTAAGCTTTTTGACATTTAATTACCTTCTGTTTTTTTATCAAACTGCATTGTTCATATAGAGCATATAACCTTTATATAGCTCCACCACTCCATAAACTATAACAGCAATGGCTGCAAGTTTTATAAATATATCTCTTACTCCTGTTTTGTTAAATAGACTTACAAAATACCCAAGTGAAAAGAGGGCAGGGATAGTACTTAACCCAAAGATAAGCATCACCAAACCACCAAAAATAGGGCTTGCAGTATTTGCAGCAGTGATTGCAAAAAAGTAGACAAAACCACAAGGTAGTAGACCATTGAGAAGACCCAGTGAGTAAAAACTTTTGTATGATTTTGATTTTATAAGGGTTTGAAATATTTTTTTGTACCAACTTGAACTTGCAAAATTGTGCTCAATGAGTGTTAAGAACTTTATTTGTCCCACTAAAGAGAGTCCAGCAAGAACCATAACTAGACCAGTTATCATTCTTAGTATTGTATTTGCTTGTCCATCAAAAGAGAATAGTGAACCAAAATAACCAAATAAAACTCCCATAAGAACATAAGTGGTAACTCTTCCAAAAGAGTATAAAATATGGGATATAGCTTTTTTTTGTCTGTTAAAACTATCGTCTATCTTTGAACTACTATAAGCTATAACTATGCCACCACACATTCCAATACAGTGTCCAAATGAGCCTAAAAATGCTATTGTTATGATTGATATTATGTTTACTGCTTCCATAATAGAAGTATACTATAAACCTAGCCGAATTTACCTGTTATGTATTGTTCTGTTTTCTCTTCTTGTGGGTTAACAAATATCTTTTCTGTTTCGCTATATTCTATTAAGTTACCTAAGTGAAAAAATGCCGTATAATCAGCTATACGAGCAGCTTGTTGCATGTTGTGAGTAACTACAATTATAGTAAATTTTTCTTTTAGTTTTGTCATAAGATTTTCTATGACTTGAGTAGAGATTGGATCAAGTGCTGAAGTTGGTTCGTCCATCAAAATCACATCAGGTTCTACGGCTATTGTTCTAGCAATGCAAAGACGTTGTTGTTGTCCTCCTGAAAGTGTAGTTCCACTCTCGTTTAACTTGTCTTTTACCTCTTCCCACAGACCAGCATCCCTCAAAGAGCGTTCAACTAGAGCGTCACACTCTTTACCTTTTTTTACCATGTCATGCATGAGTGGAGCATAAGCTACATTGTCATAGATGCTTTTTGGAAAAGGGTTTGGCTGTTGGAATACCATACCTATTTTTTTTCTCACCGCTACTTCATCTACGCCTACACCATATATATCGTGTCCATCAAGAGTTACTTTGCCTTTTATAGTTACACCACCAATGAGGTCATTCATGCGGTTTAAGCATCTTAAGTATGTAGATTTTCCACATCCTGATGGTCCTATGAAAGCTGTAATTTTGTTTTCATATATGTCTAAACTTACTCCATTTAGAGCTTGTTTATCACCGTACCATAGTTTTAATTTGTCTGTTTTTACTTTGATGTTCATTATATTTCCTACCAAGTTTTCGTATATTTTTTTCTAAGATAAATTGCTATCGCATTTAGGGATATTAAAATCCCTAAAAGAACTAAAATTCCCGCTGCTGTTCTCTCTATGTATGCACGTTCAGGCATACCAGACCAAGTAAAAATCTGAGCTGGCATAACAGTTGTTGCATCTAAAAAAGAGGTGCTTATGTCAGGAATGAAAGCTATCATACCAACCATGATAAGTGGAGCAGTTTCACCCATGGCTTGTGCTAAAGCGATGATAGCCCCTGTAAGCATTCCAGGCATTGCTAAAGGCAACACGTGGTCACGAACAATCTGCCACTTGGTAAGTCCAAGAGCAAATCCAGCTTGACGGATAGAATCAGGAACTGATTTGAGTGCTGCTTTTGAGCTTACGATGATGACAGGTAGACTCATAAGAGCCAAAGTCATACCACCAACAAGAGGAGATGAGCGAGGAACTCCAAAGAAGTTGATAAAAATTGCCAGTCCAAGAAGTCCAAAAAGGATTGAGGGAATTGCTGCAAGATTATTTATATTGACCTCGATTATTTGCGTAAACTTATTGTCTTTTGCAAACTCTTCAAGATAAATTGCTGTCATTACTCCAAGAGGAACGGCTATGAGCATAGTGATAATCATGGTCATTATAGTTCCCACGATACTAGCCATAAAACCTGAAAACTCAGGAATTTTTGAATCACCTTTTTCAAAAAATATATTGTTAAAACGACGCTCTACTTTGCCATCTTTTTGCATCTGTTCTATCTTTTTTATTTGCTCTGGTTTTAGTCTGTTGTACTTGCCTTTTATAAATTGGTCTACATTTGAGTTTGCTAAAGTCCAACGCTCTTTGTTTGTATTCATCCACTCGGGAGTATCTTTAAGAGTGTTTTTAAGACCTCTAAGCCATGCACGACTTACCATGAAACCGTACTCTTTTCTGTCTACTGCTAAGTGTGTAAACTTTGCAGTTTTTTCGTTTATGAGTACCGGAACTTTTACATAAGTCTGTGTAAATGCTCCATGCCCTTTTATAATCATATCTGAGAGAAAAAATGCTAAAAAAGCAACACTAGCAACAAGTGCCATCATTGCTATATACTTAAATCTTTTTGCTTTGGCTTTTCGCTTTGCAAGTTGTGGTATGTGAAAATAGTTATCCATGTCTGCTCTTTTACAAATTTGAAATTTTGTATTTTTTGTGAAACTTGCGTATTGCGTAGACTGAAACTATGTTTATACTTAGAGTCACTACAAATAAAACAAGCCCAAGTGCAAAAGCCCCGAGTGTTTCAGGTGAGCTAAACTCTTGGTCTCCTGTCATAGCATCAACTATGCACACCGTTACTGTTGTCATGGTTTCAAGTGGGTTCCAAGTCATGTTTGCTTGAAGTCCTGCTGCCATAACAACTATCATGGTTTCACCTAAGGCTCTTGAGATTCCAAGAAGGGTTGCTGAGATAATTCCTGGTAGTGCTGAGGGAAGAACTATATGTATAATAGTCTCTGATTTTGTCATACCAAGAGCAAGTGAGCCATGGCGGACGTGTTTTGGGACTGAGCTTATAACGTCATCACTCAAAGATGATATGATTGGAATTATCATAATCCCCATTACAATTCCTGGAGCTAGTGCGTTTTGAAATGAAACATGAAAACCAAACATCTCAAAAAACTCAACAATTGCAGGAGCCATAGTGATAGCTGCAAAAAATCCATAAACTACTGTTGGGATTCCTGCTAAAATTTCAAGCATAGGTTTTAGTGTTTCTCGAACTCTTTTAGTAGCGTATTCACTCATGTATATAGCTGAAAGCAGTCCAATAGGAAGTGCGATAAGCATAGCAATAGCTGTTATGTAGAATGTTCCTGCAAAAAGAGGAAGTGCTCCAAATTTATCTGCTTCAGGAAACCAATCAGCTCCAAAGATAAAGTAGAAAAAACTTTGCATTTTGAAAAACTCAATTGCTTCAAAAAGAATAGAAAAAAGTATTCCAAATGTTGTTAGTATTGTGATGAGCGATGCAGTAATCAAAAGAGCTTTGACGATGCTCTCTCTAAAATTTCTGTTAAACACTAAAAGTCCTAATTGTTTATTTAATTGGATTATAGCTTTGAAATGTTACGAAATGGATACGGTTTTATTTGGCGGAAGAATCTCTTTGGTGAGCATAATGGGACAGGCATCTTTTCTTTCATAAAAGTAGCCTGTCCCGCAGTGGTTTGTTGTTTAATATTTCTATTTTATAACAGTTCTAGCTTTTACCATCTCTTCTGTAAGAGGAGTTAAGCTTTTTACGCTTGACTGAACTTTGTTTCTCAAATCAGTTGCCATTGGAATTAGTCCTATAGTTTTTAGAACTCCATCTTCACTTATCATCATTTCGCTCATGAACATGTCGATGTATGGTTGCATTGCTTTTACTTTGCTAATGTGTGATTTTTTCACGTAGAAGAAAAGGCTTCTTGAAACTGGGTAGCTACCATCTGCTATGGTACTTGGAGTTGGTAGTTTTCCATCTATTTTTGATGCTTTGATTTTGTCGCTATTTTCTGCAAGATAGCTATAACCAAAGATACCAAATGCGTCTTTGTTACGTTCTAGTTTTTGAACTATCAAGTTGTCGTTTTCACCTGAAGGAATGTAAACACCATCTTGTCTGATAGTATGGTATTTTTTCTTGCCATATCCAGCCATCTTTTTTGTCATTTTTTCCATTACTAACTCTTCAAAAGCGTCACGTGTTCCTGAACTTGTTGGAGGACCGTAGATAATGATTTCTCTGTTTGGTAGGCTTGCATCAATGTCGCTCCATTTTTTGTATGGGTTTGTTACAAGTTTGCCATTTACTGGAACTTTTGCAGCAACTGCTAGAAGTATTTGAGTTCTTGTAAATTGAACATCGTTGTTTGAACTTGATTGTGCAAAAGCTATTCCGTCGTAGCCTATCATAGCTCCTGTTATGTCAGTTACGCCATTCTTTTGGCATAAGTTCCACTCTTTTTCTTTCATAGGACGAGATGCATTTGTAATATCTGGTGTATTCATACCATTGCCTGCACAAAATAGTTTCATTCCTCCACCACTTCCTGTTGACTCTACTACTGGAGTTGGAAAACTTGTTGTTGCTCCAAGTTCTTCTGCAACATAGCTAGAAAATGGGTAAACTGTAGAAGAACCTACAATTTTGATTTGTTCACGTGCCTGAGATGCACTTACACTTAATGCTAAAACTGATGCAGTCAATACTGCTTTTTTCAATAAATTCATTTTAATTCTCCTTTAAATGTTAGGAGAATTGTAACTATGAATTATTACAAATCGGTTACATGTAGATGACTTTGTTTTTTCCTGTCTCTTTTGCTTCGTATAGGGCAAGGTCTGCTCTTTTAATAGTATCGTCTATACTTTTGTCTCTACTACAGTAAAAAGAGGTTAAACCAATGCTTACTGTAAATTTTACTTTATTTACATGTAGAGCTTCAATTTTGCTTCTTATTTTCTCTGCTAGTATTTTTGCACCCTTTTTATTGGTATCTGTTAGCATAATAAGAAACTCTTCTCCTCCCCATCTTGCAGATATGTCACTTTTTCTTGTGCATCTTAATACTTCTTTTGCAAGTGCGATGATAACCTTGTCTCCTATGTCGTGTCCATATGTATCATTTATCTTTTTGAAGTTGTCTATATCAAACATAAGTATGTACATTTCATTGTTAGTGCTTTTACACTCATCTATTAACTGTTTAGATATATTGTACATGTATCTTCTGTTATATAATCCCAAATTATGCAATAGAAAATTAAAAATATTATCTATCATTGCACTCAAGGCACATTCATTAAAAATTTACACCACCAATAAGGTGGCT
>DQTM01000126.1 GCA_015662785.1 Sulfurospirillum arcachonense
AAAATGGCACAAAAACAGGCTTTTTTTGTAGTATAATTTTCTTACACGTCTTACTAAACTCCTAAGAGTAGCTGTTGGTATATTTTCACTATACCATATGTTTTTTATAATCTCTTCATAACTCACATCACTATTAAGTTTATAGACCATAAATGAGAAAAATTCACCCTCTTTTTTTGTTAAATTGACTATTTGGGATAAAAAATAGAGTTCTTTTGTTTTAGTATATAAGTGTAGCTATCACCCATCTTAACAACTTCTCCACTTATTTTTTTCTGTTCATCATTCACTCTAGACATTACCATCTTAATAGAGATATTAAGTTGACTTTCATTTATAGGTTTTACAATATAACCATAAGGTTTTGTTGCTTGTGCACGTTGTAAGGTCTCTTCATCACTATGTGAAATAAGATATATTACAGGTACTTTGTATTTTTGCTGAATAGCTTCTACAACCTCAGTTCCATCAGGACTTCCATTGAGTTTTATATCCATCAAAACTATGTTAGGTTTATATTTTTCAACATAAACAAGAGCTTCAGTAGTTGTACTTGCTACCTCATCAACTATGTATCCAAACTTCTTCTAAGCGTTGTTGAAGATCCATAGCGATAATAGTTTCGTCCTCAACAATGACTACATGTATGTCATCTTTTAGCCCGTTACTGTGTCTATCCATTTTATGGAACATCCTTGTGAGTTTGTTTGTGGCGTTAATGCTGGTTGTCTACCAAACAAAGAGATAACAGCTTCTCTTAAGTCTTCATCTTTTACACTTCTAGCATCATGCCAATTATCATCTAATCTTCCATGGTAATAGAGCTTTGCATTTTCATCAAACAAAAATATATCAGGAGTACAAACTGCTCCTAATGATTTAGATACACTCTGCTCACTATCAACCAAATAAGGAAATGTAATACCAAACTCTTCTATCTTGTCACGCATATGAGCAGGACTGTCTTCTGGATAATTCGGGTGTATATTTGGGTTTATAGCAACACAGCTAATATCAAGCTTTTTAGCAAACTCAGCCACTTCTTGAAGTCTTCCCCAAATAGCGTTTGAGTATGGGCAGTGATTACACATAATTGCTATAATCATTCCACCTTTTCCAAAGTTCTCTTTTGAATTATACTCTTTACCAACAGAATCCTCTAAAACAAAATGCTCTAACTCTCTACCTAATTCTATATCAGCTGATTTCATCAATGCCATATTATAATCCTCTTACTATATTTTCTACAACTTTGCTAATTCTCTCTACTGAACCCAAATCACACTCTTCTCTAAGTGAATGAGGAAATCTTATAGTAGGTCCAATTGCAACTGCTTCGATTTTTTTTGATTGTCTTTGCATAAGTATACCACACTCCAAGCCAGCATGAATAGCACAAAAGCTAGCATCATCATAAACTTTTTCCATCTCTTGCTTAACAACATTTGCAAAATCTCCAACAGAAGGAACCCAAGGCTCATGTCCATCACTCTGTAATGTTTCACAACCTATGAGTTGAAAAAATGACTCTGTTTCGTTTGAAAGATGTATCAAATCATCATTATTCATAGCTCTTGCAGCACAGTCAATCTGTAAAACTCCATCATTTATACGAACTACGCCTAAGTTTATACTTATTGATGGAATATTTAGACTCTTATCAAATTCTCTCACCCCTTGCGAAAAGGCATTAAGTGCTTTTATGATGTTTTGTCCATCTTTTATGTACTCTCGTTTATACTCAATCTTCTCTACATGTAAGGCACTATTTATTAACTTTAACTCTTTACATGTAGCTACTACTGCTCTTGCATTTTTTGCTATAGAGTTTCTTATCTCTCCACCCTCTACATGTAAGAGTTTTAAATCATGTTTTACTAGTTCCCTAGCCAAAACTTTTGTTGCTGAATCTATGCCTTTGTCTATGTCTACTCCAGAGTGTCCACCAGCTAAATCTTTAATGCTAACTTCATAAACAACTTCATCTTTACTCAAAGGAAGATACTCTAAAGATAGTTTTGAAACTACATCAATGCCACCTGCACAACCTATGTATATCTCTTTTTCCTCTTCTCCATCAAGATTAAGAAGCTTATCAGATGAAAGTTCTAACTCCAACTGTGAAGCACCAATGAGTCCTACTTCTTCGTCATTGGTAAACAAACACTCTAAATCAGTAAACTTTTCCATAACAGCAAACATAATTGCCATTCCCATGCCATTGTCAGCTCCAAGAGTTGAATTTTTTGCTTTTAAAACTCCACTCTCTTCTACTAACTCTATATTTACTACATCACCTAAACATACCATGTCATAGTGTGACTGCAGACAAACTTTTGGTGTTCCTATTTTACAAAGTACATTTCCGGCTTTATCCGTACTTACTTCATAACCTAAACTCTTTGCTATCTCTTCTATTTTATCTTTCATACTATTGGTTTTAAAGCTACATCTTGGTGTAGCAGTTATGATTTTAAAATACTCTAATACGTTCATATTTATCCTTCTTTAACTAATTAAATGATATTATAATTACCATGAAAAAAATATTAATCCTAATTTTACCATTTTTATTGGGTGGTTGTCTTTATGTAAACGATAGAGGTATAGATACTCGCTACTACAACGACTGTAAAGAGTATTATGACAGCATGGGAATTTACCACAAAACATGTGATGAAAACCTCATAGAGTACCAAGATGTAAAAGATGGAGTGAAAGATATGTACAAAAATACTGAGGAATTTGTAACTCAATAATGAATTTAGATAGCATAAGATACGAGCGAAGCAAATGCTTTGAGTGGAAAGACAACAAAGTACGAAAAAGCATTGTAGATAACCTACCTCATATAGAGAACTGTCAGCTAGAACTTGGTGATAAAGTAACCCTTACATGTAAAGATATAAGCGATGAAAATAAGCAAAAAATTCACGAGAGTGCTTTAGGCTTAAGACCTTGGAGAAAAGGACCTTTTCAAGTTTTTGACACTTTCATAAACACAGAGTGGAAAAGTTTTATAAAATACAACCTCATAAGACCATATTTTGACCTTACAGATAAAATTGTAGGTGACATTGGTTGTAGTAATGGTTATTATCTGTTTCGTATGCTTGAAGACAAACCAAAAAAAATAGTTGGTTTTGATCCAAGTGCCCTTTGTAAACTACAATTTGACTTCATAAACCACTTTGCAAAAACTGATATCAAGTTTGAGCTTTTAGGAGTAGAACATCTTCCTTTTTATGAGCATAAATTTGACATACTTTTTTGTCTAGGTGTGCTTTACCATAGACCAAATCCAGTCAACACTCTAAAAGAGTTATGGAACTCTTTAAACAAAAATGGAGAAGTAATCTTAGATACTTTTATGATAGATGGTGATGAGCCTTATGCTTTGTGTCCAGCAAAGACATACTCAAAGATACCAAATATCTATTTTGTTCCAACTATAAAGGCGCTTCAAAACTGGAGTGAAAAAGCCAAATTTAGCTCTTTTGAAGTACTTGAAATCAAAAAAACAGATACTGATGAGCAAAGAAGAACAGATTGGATACTAGGAGAGAGTTTAGGTGACTTCTTAGACCCAAACAACCCTGAAGTAACAGTAGAAGGATACCCAGCTCCAAAACGAGTCTACGTTAAACTTAAAAAATAATTTACCGATATAATAAGTATTAAAGAACAAAAGCAAGGAAGCTTACATGGCAGATAATGTCACAGCAGAAATAAACATAGAAGATGAGAGAGTTGAAGAGGACTTTAGTAATGCCTTTGGTGATGAGGAAGAGATAGAGTCTTTACATACCATAGATGATAAAAAAGAAGATTTAAAAACACACTCAAAGATACGCTCAAACCTATGTGGAACTATTGTAAAACTTAGTTCTGGTTACTCAAAAACAACACTTCAAACTACAAAAGAGATGATTTTAGATGATTTAGGGTTGATTCATAGTGGATTTATATTTAGTGCAGCTGATTATGCTGCGGCTGTTGCCGTAAATGAACCAAATGTGGTTATTATAGGCTCTCGTTCTAGTTTCTTGGCCCCTGCGAAATTAGATGATTTAATTGAATTAGAAGCAAAAGCAAAATTTGAAGACAGTAGAAAACGTGAAATAAAAGTAACTGCCCACATAAATGATGTTAAAATTTATGAAGGCATTTTTCATGCAGTTGTTTTAGATCAACACATTTTCAAAACAAAAATCAAAAATGCAGAACGTTCATACCGTTAACAACTCTTAAATCATATTCAGGGCACCTCTAACAGTAGACATATCCCATAGTGGTTATTAAAAAGGTGAGATTGTGAAAAACCTTTTTTGAGTAATAGCTGTAGCTATTGCGATAAAAAGTTTTTTGCAAGATTGCTTTTTTAATAACCACCCTACGGGCTTTAAGAGATTTATACTCAGATTCGTTAATACTCCTTGACTTAACAAGTTAGGTCTTCGTCGCATTGCCTCACTGAGAACAAATCTCTTAAAGCTATGGGTTATGTCTACTGCTAGATGTGCCCTAACCACATAGGAAGAGTTCTTTGTTCAGCCTTTACAGTTGTTGGATCTCCATGACCGGAGTAAATCGTCCAATCTTCTTGTACATGTAAAAACTTTTCTATACTTTGTTTCATATCATCTGGACTGCTAAATGGAAAATCAACTCTACCAATTGAGCCTTTAAAAACAAAATCTCCACTAAAAAGAGTATCTCCAATAAGAATAGCACTACATCCTGGAGTATGCCCTGGAAAATGCAAATACTTTACTCTAATATCTTCAATGTCAAACTCTTGGTCACCTACTACCAAAATATCTGCTTGGCTTGGTGGTGTCCCTTGTCCTAATGGGTCATCTTTTAACATGAACTCATCATCTTTTGGCACATAAATAGGGATATTTAATTTCTCTTTTAACTCTTTATTTGACCAAACATGGTCAAAATGCCCATGAGTATTTAAAATAGCAACTGGATTTGTTGTATTTTTTAAAACCCAATCAGTAGCATCCATGCCCGGATCTATAATAAACTCTTTCCCTTCTACTTCAACTATATAACAGTTTGTTTGATACGCGCCCATAGGTTGATACTTAATTGTCATTTTACTTTCCTTTACAACAATTTTACATAAAAAAAATTAAACTTAAATAAATCATTTATAATTAAAAGAATTATTTAATATTTTCTTTAGTATACTATCACAATGAATAAATATACACTAATAGAAAATTATCTTACAAAGTTTTTAAAAGACGAGGTACATAAAACTGGTCTTGAAAGTGCAGTCATTGGACTTAGTGGAGGAATTGACTCTGCTGTAGTCGCTGTTTTGGCGCAAAGGGCTTTTGGAGAAAATTTTTTAGCAGTTATGTTACCTAGTTCTAGTTCATCTCAAAGTAGTTTTGATGATGCCGATGAGCTATGTAAAAAATTCAATATTAAAAGCACCTCTGTTTATATAGGTGATTTAGTGAAGAGTTACTTTAAAGACAATCAAACGTCGAACTTAAGAGTAGGTAACTTTAGTGCAAGGATGAGAATGTCAGTTCTTTATGATATATCTGCACAAAACTCAGCACTAGTTTTAGGAACAAGTAATAAAAGTGAACTTCTTTTGGGTTATGGAACCATGTTTGGTGATCTTGCAAGTGCAATTAACCCCATAGGCGATATGTATAAAACAGAAGTTTTTGAGTTTGCTGAGCATTTGGGAGTTCCTGAAACAATCATAAAAAAACCTCCAACGGCAGATTTATGGGAAGGACAGAGTGATGAAGAAGACTTGGGTTTTACTTATGCCCAACTTGATTTAGCACTAAGAGCTTTTGTTGATGAGAGATTGAGCAAAGAAGAGTTGTTAAAAAGAGAATATGACAGTGAACTCGTTGATTTAATTATTAACAAGATTTATCAAAACCAATTCAAAAGAAAACTACCAATAATAGCAAAATTAGGGAATAGAACAATCGGTCATGATTTTTTGTACCCAAGAGATATAAAGTTGTAAAAAATAGGAGAAGCAGATGAAAGAGATTCCATTTTATAAACCGTCGATTGACAACAGTGAAAAACAGCTTATCAATGAAGTATTAGAATTTAATAGCGATTCAAAAGTCGAAGAGTTAGAAAAAAACTTTTCAAAGTATATTGGGTGCGAACATTCAATATCTACATGTAACGGAACAGCTGCCATGCATTTAGCCATGTGTGCACTTGATCTTAAACGTGGAGATAAGATAATCTGTTCTGTAAACTCTTTTCCATCAGTAGCAGAAGTTGTCAGACACTTTGATGCTGAACCAATTTTTGTTGATATTGATAAAGAAGATTTTAACATGGATATGGTTGAACTTGAAAAAGTTTTAGAAAAAAGTAACCATAAAAAACTAAAAGCTATTTTTATTACTCATGTTGCTGGACAAGTTGCAAATCTTGATAAGATTTATGAACTTGCAAACATATATAGTGTTAAGGTAGTAGAAGATGCTTCTCAAGCACTTGGTGCAACTTATAAAGGTAAAAAAATAGGAACTACAGGTTCAGATATAACTGCTTTCAGATTTTCTCCTCAAATGAAAAATGCGATTGCAAGTGGTGGTGTTATGGCCACTAATGATGATCAGCTTATGGAGAGAGCAAAACTTCTTAGAAACCATGCCATAGTAAGTGATGGTTGGGATAGATATGGTAACCTTGGCTATGTATATGATGTAGTTGATATTGGTCTAAAATATGATTTAAATGAATTAAATGCTGCTTACGCAGTAGCACAACTAAAGAAAAATGACAATTTTATAAAAAGAAGATTAGAAATAGCTGCTATCTACGATAAAGAGTTAAAAGATTGCCCTCATGTTTCAACTCCTGTTAAAAAAAGTGATCATATATATAATGAATACATTATAAAAATAGATAAAAATAGAGATGGTTTTGCAAAAGAGTTAAGTAAAAATGGCATATTTACATCTTTACACTTTATCCCTCTTCACCTTTTAAGTTATTATAAACAAAAGTATAGTCTTAGAGTAAATGACTTTCCAAATGCACTAACAAACTATCAACAAATCCTTTCTATACCTATATATACAGGTCTTACGAATAAGGAAGTATACTATATCTGTGAACAGATAAAAGAGATTGCTAAAACTCGTGTTTAACAAACAAAGCTTTATATTTTGGGTGGAAGAGTATCTTTTTCACCCTACTTCTTCACTTCAATTTTTTATCTCATTTTTACTTTTTCCACTTAGTATTATCTACTCAATTATAGTTTTATCTAAACGACTATTTGCAAAAAAAATCAGACCACCTATTCCAGTAGTAAGTATTGGAAACCTTACTATTGGAGGAAGTGGGAAAACTCCTTTTCTCATCTCTTTAGCTAAAGATTATGAAAACATAGCCATAGTTCTAAGGGGCTATGGAAGAAGTTCAACTGGTCTACATGTAGTCACAAAAAACACAAGAATAGAAACAAGTGGAGATGAAGCGATGCTATATGCTTTGTCACTTCCAAATGCAACTATAATAGTAAGTGAAGATAGACTAAAAGCTATAAATTATGCCCATGAATTAGGATGCAAAGCAGTTTTTTTAGATGATGGTTTCTCTAAATCTTTTATAGAAAAATTAGATATTTTATTACGCCCAAATCCAGAACCAAAACTCAACTTTACCCTTCCCAGTGGAGCATATAGAGAACCTAAATTTCTTTACAAAAATGCAGATTTAGTAGTGGAAGAGAATATAGACTTTACTAGAGTTGTCACACTAAAAAACCCAACTGAGCATATGCTCTTAGTAACTGCCATATCAAAGCCTCAAAGACTAGACCAATATCTTCCAAAAAACCTTGTTGGAAAAGTACACTTTGTAGACCACTACATGTACACACAAAACGAGCTTGAAACTTTGATGCAAAAACACTCCGCCACCTCTATCTTAACTACCGAAAAAGATATGGTAAAAATGAAAGAATTTGGCTTAGAACTATCTATATTGGAACTTAAAGTTAAGATTAACTCTAATGTTAAAAAACAAATAAACACATTTTTAGCCAAATTTAGATAAAATACCCACTTTTAAGGGGATATTACAATGCAAAAAAAGATTCAACAAGTTAAAACACTACTAGATGCTTTACCGTATATAAAAACATTTAAGAAAAAAACCATAGTTATCAAGTATGGCGGTTCAGCACAGATAAACAGTGTACTAAAAGATAAATTTGCACAAGATATAATCTTGCTTTATTTAGTAGGACTAAGACCTATCATCGTTCATGGTGGTGGTAAAAAAATAAATGAAATGCTAGATAGACTAGAAGTAAAAAGCGAGTTTGTAGATGGATTTCGTGTTACAAATGAACAGGTAATGGAAGTTGCTGAAATGGTTCTAAGCGGAAATATTAACAAAGAAATAACTACACTTTTAAATCATCATGGTGGAAAAGCCATTGGTATCACAGGAAAAGATGCAAACTTTATAAAAGCAAAACCCCTAAAAGATGGCAAATATGGACTTGTAGGAAAAATTACAAAAGTAAAGAAAAAAGTACTGAAAAATCTTCTAAAAGAGGGTTTTATCCCTGTAATTGCTCCAATTGCAAGTGGAGATGATGCAACTCATGCTGGTTACAACATAAACGCAGACTTATGCGCAAGTAAAGTTGCAGCTGCTGTAAAAGCAGAAAAAATTATATTTTTAACTGACACTAAAGGAATTTTAGATAAAGATGGTCAACTCATAACCTCACTTGATAAAAAAGAGGTAGAGAGACTAAAACTTGACGAGACTATAACAGGAGGCATGCTACCGAAAGTGGATGCCTGTTTAGAAGCCATAGAAGGTGGTGTAAAGAGTGCCCAAATCATAGATGGAAGAGTAGAACACTCTTTGCTTCTAGAACTCTTTACAAGTGATGGAGTTGGAACAATGATAACAAAAAAAATAAAGGCAAAATAGAGATGTTTATAGAAACTAGAGGAAATGATGGACAAAGAGATGTAAAAGTAGAATTTTCATATGCTATTATGAATCCAAGTGCTAGTTTTGGAGGACTTTATGTTCCTGAAAACTTACCAAAGATTGATTTAGAGTTTTTGAAAAAAGCAACTAAAAAAAGCTATAAACAGATAACACTTGATGTACTTGAGCTTTTTAACATAGACATTGAAAAATCAGTTTTAGAAGAAGCAGTAAGTCTATATGACAACTTTGACGAGAAAGAAAATCCTGTTCCGCTAGTTCAAATCAAAAATAACCTATTTGTAAATGAACTTTACCATGGACCAACCCGCGCTTTTAAAGATATGGCACTTCAACCTTTTGGGCATATTTTATCACATGTTGCACAAAAACAAAAACAAAACTACCTTATACTTGCAGCAACAAGTGGAGACACAGGACCTGCAACACTTGACACTTTTGCTAACAAAGAGAATATAAAAGTAGCTTGTCTATATCCAAATGGTGGAACAAGTGATGTCCAACGTCTACAAATGGTAACCGAAGAGGGAAAAAACTTAAAAGTTATAGGAATTGAAGGCAACTTTGATGATGCTCAAAATGCTCTAAAAACACTTTTAGCTTCACAAACTTTTAAAGATGAATTAGAAAAATCAAACATAAAACTTAGTGCTGCAAACTCTGTAAACTTTGGACGTATTATTTTCCAAATCATCTACCATATTTTTGCATATGTTTCACTACTAAAACAGAATCGTCTTAGTCTTGGAGAAAAGTTTTATCAGATAGTGCCAAGTGGAAACTTTGGAAATGCTCTTGGA
Source organism: Sulfurospirillum arcachonense (assembly GCA_015662785.1). Taxonomy (GTDB): domain Bacteria; phylum Campylobacterota; class Campylobacteria; order Campylobacterales; family Sulfurospirillaceae; genus Sulfurospirillum_A; species Sulfurospirillum_A arcachonense_A. Next base: position 9,795 of record DQTM01000126.1, read on the forward strand.
GCTTATTATGCTAAAAAGATGGGACTTCCAATAGAGAAAATTTTGATAGCATCAAACATCAACAACATATTGACAGACTTGATTACAAAAGGTGAGTATGACCTAAGAAACAGAGAACTTCTTATGACAACTAGTCCTGCTATGGATATTCTCATCTCTTCAAACGTAGAGAGAGTTTTATTTGACAAGTATGGTGCTAGTAGATGTAAAGAGATAATGGAAGAGTTAAAAGAGAAAAAACACTACTCTTTAAGTAGCGAAGAGCTTACTGAGTTGCAAAAAGATTTTAGTGCAGTTTACTGTGATGATGATTTTGCAAAAGAGACTATAAAAGAGTTTGCAAATGAAAACTACATCATGGACCCACACACTGCAACTTGTCTAAAAGCGTACAATGAGCTTAGAGATAAGGATATACCAAGTGTATTATGTTCTACTGCCGAGTGGACAAAGTTCGCTCCAACTATGTTAAATGCTATTAAAAGTGATAAAGTTACATACTGTGATAAAGAAGCTCTTGAAGGTATAAGTAGGTCTTTACATGTAGAGATTCCAGAGTGTATTAGTTCTCTTTTTGATAAAGAAATTTTACACAATGAAGTTGTAGATAAACACGATATTGAGAGTAAAATTTTGGAGTTTATAAAATGATAATAATTCCTGCACGTATGGCATCAAATAGATTTCCAAATAAAATCTTAGCAAACATCAATGGCTTTCCTATGGTCATTGCAACTGCAAAAAGAGTTGAGGGTTTAGATAAAGTTGTGATTGCAACTGATTCTCAAAAGCTTATAAACCTAGCTTATGATTATGGGTTTGATACAATTATGACAGGAGACCACCATCAAAGTGGAACTGATAGAATCAATGAAGCAGCTACTAAACTTGACATACATGAAGATGAAATCATAGTAAATGTTCAAGCAGATGAACCATTTATTGAGCCTGAGGTTGTGCAGAGTGTAATTAACAGAGTAAAAAGTAGCAATTGTTTTATGGCAAGTTGTTATAAACTCATAGGTAAAGAGTTTGCAAATGACCCAAACCATGTGAAAGTAATAACAGATGTAAATGAAAATGCTATCTACTTTTCAAGAAGTAAAATTCCATTTGAAAGAGAAGAGCATTTAGAATATTTTGGGCATCTTGGAATATATGGTTTTACAAAAAAGAGCTTAAAAGAGTTCTGTGAGTTAAGCCCTGCCCCACTTGAGAACATAGAAAAACTAGAACAGCTCAGAGCTATATATCATGGTAAAAAAATAGCTATGGTAAGAGTAGAGAGTGAGAGTTTTGGAATAGATACTAAAGATGATTTAGAAAAAGCATTGGCATACTTTAAAACTTAACCTATACCTACACCATCAAAACCATCATCTTTTTTGTTAAAGACATAAGCTTCCATAGGGTTTTCTCCAACTTGAAAGATGATTTTACATGTATCAAAATCGGTCTTTTTCAAACCTTTATTAACTATATCTAAGATATATGCCTTTGTATTTTCTAAGTGTGTTGTTGTGTCACCCTCGTAAGCAAACTCTTCATCTTCAATAGGTACAAAGCCCTCTTTTTTCAAGTGCTTTTCAAATAAAATTTTATCAACTAAGCCTGTTACATCTACAATCAAAATTACTTTCAAGATAACATCCTATATAAAAAATTATCTTATTATACTCATAAAAAATTAATATGGGCTAAAAACTCCTTTGCATCTTTAAATCCAATAAGTCTCTTGTTTTTTAATTCACTTCCTTCTTTAAAAAACATAATTGCCGGTGGTCCAAAAAGCCCAAACTCTTTTAAAATTGCTTTATCATCATCGCTATTTTTCGTTACATCAATCTGAATCAATGTAAATTCTTGCAACTTTTTTTCAACACTTGGATCAGAAAAGGTATAGTTTTCAAGCTCTATACAACTAACACACCAATCAGCATAAAAATCAACCATAACAGGCTTTTTAGACTCTGCTATAACTATTTTTAACTCCTGTAAAGTAGGCACAATTTTAAAACTATGTCCCTCAGCAGCTCCTTTTGAAACATTTTGAATATTACCTGTTGAAGAAAATTTTTCAAGTGGGTTTAGAGGATTTGTGGCATTTGTCATTGCTCCTATAAAAAGCATAATTCCATATATGAACATAATCACAGCAAAACTCTTTATAAGTTTTTTCCAACCATTAACACCCTCTTTTAATGACTCTAATGCGCCCATATATACAGCTGAACTTATAACTAAAACTGTCCACAACAGTATAATTATATAATCAGGAACTACTCTTGAAAGAGTCCATATTGCAAGTGCTAACATCACTACACCAAACATAGCTTTGATTGCATCCATCCAGCCACCAGGTTTTGGCATATACTTTCCTGCTCCAGTTCCAATGACTAGAAGTGGAAGTCCCATACCCATACTCATAACAAACAAGGCAGCTCCTCCAAGGATTGCATCACCACTTTGCCCAATATACACAAGAGCACCAGCAAGAGGGGCAGCAACACAAGGTCCCATGATAAGAGCCGATAAAAAGCCCATAACAGCAACTCCAACTACACCTTGCCCCTGCATCTCATCTGATTTTTTTGATAATTTAGACTGAATAAATGAAGGCATTTGAAGTTCATAAAACCCAAACATAGAAAAAGACAAGGCAACAAAAACTGCACTAAAAATTCCTATAATCCAAGGGTTTTGAAGAGCAGCAGATATATTTGCTCCAAAAAGTCCTGCTAAAACTCCGGCAATAGTATATGCTAAAGACATCGCTAAAACATAAACTAAAGAGAGCATAAACGCTCGTTTAGTTGACATTTTTGCACCTGATTGGGAAACAATAATAGATGATAAAATTGGTATCATAGGAAATATACAAGGAGTAAATGATAGAAGAATTCCAAAACCTAAAAAGCTAAGTAAGACTATCAAAACGCTACCATTTTTAAGTGTATCTGCTATAAAATCTGTTTCTGAAAGATCATCTTGAAAAGCTATTTTTTCTGCTTTTGTTGCTGTACCACCCAAATCAAAACTAAAATCACTCTTCATAGGTTGATAGCAGATTCCAGAAGTTGCACACCCTTGATACTCTAGTTCTAATTTAAACTCTCCACTACTAACATACTTTTTTATCACAGAAATTGGAATCATAAATGTCAAAGGCTTTTTATGCACTTGATAATCTTCATAATCAACTGCTATTGGTCTTTTTATATCCTTATCTAAAGATACCTTTGTAGGCTCTATAATAGAAATTTTTAGTTTATCATCATAAACATATATATTTTTGCCTAATACTAAGCTAATTACAATCAAATCACCTGTTCGTTTTGCACTCACTTGAAATGCCTCTTCTGGTGATAACACCTTTCTTTGTGTTATCGCAAAAAGCGACGTTGTAAAAAATAGCCCTATTAAAAATAACTTTATTAATCTACTCATAAACCATACCTTGCCTAGTAATTTGACTTATTTTATCAAATAACTCTAAATATATTATAAATATTGGCGATTTACATGTAAGAAATATTATAAAGGTTAAGTTATGGGCAAAAAAACTAAAAACAGAGTACAGATTTGGGTCAAAAAAGAAAAATTAGCTTATGAAAAAGAGTTAAAACATCTTCAAGTAGAACTTCTAAAGTTTCAAAACCATGTAAAAGACAAAGGTTTAAAAATTTTAATGATATTTGAGGGACGTGACGCTGCTGGAAAAGGTGGAACTATAAAAAGAATCACCGAACACCTAAACCCAAGAGGGGCAAGAGTAGTAGCCCTTGAAAAACCAAGTGATACCGAAAAAACACAATGGTACTTTCAAAGATATGTGAAACATCTTCCAAGTGCTGGAGAGATCGTACTATTTGACAGAAGTTGGTACAATAGAGCTATGGTTGAACCTGTTATGGGCTTTTGTACGGAACGTCAACACCACAAGTTTTTAAAAGATGCTCCTGAATTTGAAAAAATGATAGTTGATGAGGAGATTAAAATATTTAAGTTTTATTTCTCTGTTTCAAAAAAAGAGCAAGACAATAGATTCAAATCAAGAGAAACAGATCCACTAAAACAGTATAAACTCTCACCAGTAGACAAAGAATCCCAAGGCTTATGGAATGAATACTCGCTAGCAAAGTTTATGATGCTTTCAGCTACTCATACGGATGTTGCACCTTGGACTATCGTCAAAAGTGATGACAAGAAAAAAGCAAGAATTAATGTTATAAAACATATACTCAATTTTGTTGATTATCCTGGTAAAATAACAAATGATGAGATAAAAGTAGATAGAAGTATCATAGTTTATGGAAGAGATGAAGCTATAAGAATGGAAAAAGAGTTTAAATTCACTCTTAAAAAAGGGTAGAAATAAGAGCCATTTCTGGCTCTTATATGTATAAGACTACTCGACTTCTGCGTCGATTACGTCTTCGTCTTTTTTAGCACCCTTAGGCTCTGCATCTTTTTCTTTTTTAGCTTCGTCTTTTTTGTACATTGCTTCAGCTAGTTTGTGACTAGCTTCTGTAAGAGTCTTAACTTTTTCATCGATTTGCTCTTTAGTAGCACTATCATCAGCCAAAACATCTTTTAACTCTTTTAGTTTGCCATCAATGTTCTCTTTGTCTTCAGCGCTTATGCTTTCTCCCATTTCACCTAGAGACTTCTCAGTTTGATGAGCAAGAGCATCAGCTTGGTTTCTAGCATCTACTGCTTCTTTACGCTTGTTGTCTTCTTCTTTGTGAAGTTCAGCATCTTTTACCATTTTTTCAATCTCAGCATCATCAAGTCCACTTGAACCACTAATCGTGATTGTTTGAGCTTTTCCTGTTGCTTTATCTGTTGCACTAACAATTAAGATACCATTTGCATCTATATCAAAAGCAACTTCAATCTGAGGAACACCTCTTGGAGCTGGTGGGATATTTTCTAGGTTAAACTGTCCTAGAGACTTGTTATCTCTAGCAAACTCACGCTCACCTTGGATAGCGTTGATAGTTACTGCTGGCTGGTTATCTTCCGCAGTTGAGAAAGTTTGAGTCTTCTTAACAGGGATAGTTGTACCTTTTTCGATTAACTTAGTCATAACTCCACCTAAAGTCTCGATTCCAAGACTTAGAGGCGTAACGTCAAGAAGAAGAACATCTTTAACATCGCCTTTTATAACAGCACCTTGGATAGCAGCACCTATTGCAACTACTTCATCAGGATTTACTGATTTGTTAAGCTCTTTTCCAAAAAATGCTTTGATTTTTTCTTGAACTAATGGAATTCTTGTACTACCACCAACCATGATAATCTCTTTGATTTCGTCTTTACTTAAATCACTATCTTTAACAACTTCAGCTATCTTCTTTATAGTCTCATCAACTAAATCTTCAATCATAGACTCAAACTTAGCACGAGTAAGTTTTTTAACTAAGTGCTTTGGTCCTGTTGCATCTGCTGTTATAAACGGTAAGTTTACTTCAGTCTCAGTTGCAGCTGAAAGCTCTTTTTTAGCGTTCTCTGCTGCTTCTTTTAGTCTTTGAAGAGCCATAACATCGTTTTTAAGATCTATTGATGTATCTTTTTTAAACTCTGCAGCTAACCAATCTATAAGACGGTTATCAAAATCATCTCCACCTAGAAATGCGTTACCACCAGTTGCTAAAACTTCAACAACATTATCACCCGTCTCTAAAACTGTAACGTCAAATGTACCACCACCAAGATCGTAAACTACGATTTTCTCAGCTTCTTTTTTGTCAAGCCCGTATGAAAGTGCCGCTGAAGTTGGCTCGTTGATAATTCTTAAAACATTTAGTCCAGCAATTACACCAGCTTCTTTTGTCGCTTTTCTTTGGCTATCGTTAAAGTATGCAGGAACTGTGATAACTGCGTCAGTAACTGTTTCACCTAAAAATGCTTCTGCATCTTCTTTTAACTTCATAAGAACTTTTGCACTTATCTCTTGAGGAGTATAAATCTTTCCTTCAATATCAATAGCACAAGCACCATTTCTATCAACTATTTCGTAAGGAAGTCTCTTTTTAGCCTCTTTTGTCTGCTCTTCATTGCTCATAAGTCCCATGATTCTCTTTATAGAGTAGATAGTTCTTTTTGGGTTTGTTACAGCTTGACGTTTTGCAGTCTCGCCTACTAAAACTTCATCTTTATCTGTAAAAGCTACAATTGAAGGAGTTGTATTTCTTCCCTCTTTGTTTGCTATAACTTTACTCTCACCACGCTCGTATACTGCTACACAAGAGTTTGTTGTTCCTAAATCTATTCCTATTACTTTTCCCATATCATTCTCCTATTAATTTTTATTTTACTATACTAACCATCGCTGGTCTTAGAACTCTATCTTTTATCTTGTATCCCTTTTGGAATACTTGTAAGATTGAGCCACTTTCTTTGTCTTCACTATCAACTTGCATAACTGCATTGTGAAAGTTTGGATCAAACTCTCCACTTGCATCTAGAACTTCAATTCCGTGTTTTTCAAATGACTTTTTGAACTGCTCAACTGTTAAATCAATTCCCTCTTTTACTTTTTCAAAAAGCTCTTCAGGTTTTATATCTTCACTCTCTTTTAAAAGTGAAGCAGCATCAAGTGCATCGATGATAGCTAACATATCGCTTGCAAACTTCTCATTTGCATAAGCAACAGCACCCATCTTCTCTTTTTCAAGTCTTTTTCTCATGTTTTCAAATTCTGCATTTGCTCTTAGATATTGATCTTCAAGCTCTGCAACTTTTTCTTTTAAAACTTCTACTTCATCAACCTCTGGAATTTCTTCTTCTTGGTCAACTACTTCAACTTGTTCTTCTTGTTCTTCAGAAATCTCTTCCTCTACAAAAGAATCTTTTTCTTCTACTTTTTCACTCACTTAATATCTCCTTGATTTAAAAAACCTTCAAAGTCACTACCTATATCACCAAAGCAAAACAGACTAGCATCTTCATCTTCAATAGTAGCTAACTGCTTAACAGCCAAACACCCAGAGGGGACAAAACCATCAAAGTAAACACCCTCTTTAAGTCCAAAAGAGAACTCATAGTTTAGAAGTTGTTCAACAAAACTTCTATCACTTTGCTCCTTTGCTATCTCATAAAGTTGGCTCTCGCCAACGCTCAAAAGAGGCTCAGTACTTAGTATTTGGTATAACTTATCATACAGCTCATAAAGTCCAACCTGAGCAGAGATGTTTTTTAACTCTCTCATCTCAGAACCAATTAGATTTGATAAAAATCTACTTACCTGTTCACTATGCTTTAAAACAACCTCTTTGGTATCAAAAGTAAGAATTAAAAATCTTCCACTTACTTCGATAACCTCTTTCAAATACTCTTTAGAGCTTTTTTGAGCTACACAAAAAAGTCCATACTCATCGACTGAGTCTTGAAACTTTTCTATACTCTCTATCTCTAAAGCTCTTGAAGGGTTGAGCTTGTCTCTCCAATATTGAACAAGAGCATCATTGGTTGGTACTCTTCCACTACTAACATGCAACTGAACTAAAGCACCCTCTTGCGAGAGTTTGTTAAGATAAATTCTAATTGTTGAAGGTGATATCTCTATATCCATACACTTTTGAAGTTCACTTGAACCTATTGGCTCTCCTGAGTTCAAATACTCTTGTATGATAGCTTCTAAAATCAAATCTCTCTTGGTCATTAGCACTCTTTATGTTTAATTGCTGATGATATTATACTACATTGAGTGTACTCTTGTCAAGTATATACTTGAGTCAAATAGACTAAAGTATATTTAGTCATAAAAATACTTACATAAATATTGAGCAAAAATACTATGTGCAGGGTATTATTGTAGAAATTTTTCTACATGTAGCGTTTAGTAGTTAGTTGAAATTTTCTGTTTTGTGAACAGTGCTTTTAAAATACGTATCATCTCTTTTCTTGAGTTTTGGAGTCTCATTAGAAAATTACGTCTCTCTTGCATAGCTAGAAATAGCTCATCAAGTGCTTGTCTCTCATTCTTTGTAAGTGTACTCATTAGCTTTTTTCCTCCAAGCCACGTCTGATTCGTCTTACTACATGTAAGACATCGTCATCGTCTAATTCAGTTAGCATTTTAAAAATAGCAACTGCTGACTGTGGTTGGGAGTTACCAAGTTTCCAGTCTTGATATGTTCTCATAGAAATATCCAGTCTATTTGCCATTTCACGTTGACTAATCTTTTTACCAAGAAATTTTGATTCTACTGCATTGTGAAGCAGATTAAATATATCTTTTGTCTTCATCACAAGAGTTTAACCAATATTGTTTTAATTACACCTAAATATAAGTAAAACATCCTAAATTATACCAAAAAAAAATCAATTTGGTAGTATTTTAAACATTTTTTTTTGTTTTTTATACAGTTTTTTACATTTCTGTAACAATAAGATATTTATTTGTACGGTTTTTCGTATAAAATTAAAGGTGTTGGGAAATTTATTTGAAGAGGAAAAGGGACTCATAGAGTCCCTTTGATATTATTTGATTCTTATAGAAAGCTTTCCAGCTATTTCATTATGCTTAGCATAATCTTTTCTTCTAAGGTATTTCATCAATCTTTTTCTTTGACTAACAAGTTTAAGTAGACCAAGTCTAGAAGAGTGATCTTTCTTGTTAATTTTTAAATGCTCAGTTAACTCTACTATTCTAAAAGTTAAAAGTGCGATTTGCACTGCTGGTGAACCTGTATCTGTTGCACTAGCACCATATTCTGCTGTGATTTCTAATTTTTTCGCCGAATCTAAAGCCATAATGACCTCCAAAAGGTATAATCTCTCATAAATGAGGAACGTAATTATACAACTTTAAACAAAATTTATCTTTAAACCAAAATTATTTAGTAGGTATTGAAATATAGTGTTTGTGCTTTGCATTAGAAACTTTAAGACAAATTTGAGCTTATGCTGTAGCATAGGCGATGATTTTTCTTAAAGTTTATGATGTGAATGACAAATATTAGATGAAATAATCTATTAAATAATTTTGGTTAAAGCATATGTTTAATATGTAACATCTACATGTAAAGGAAAAACAAGTTTATATTTAGTACAATTTTACTCTTATTTAAAAGGATTGTGAATGCTACTAACAAAAGCAAGTGAATATGCCCTACTTTCATTGATAATGATTTCTCAAAAAGAGACCCCTCAAGATGCAGATACTCTGTCAACTCAGCTAGGCATTTCTAAAAGCTTTTTAGCAAAAATATTGCAATCACTTGCTAAAGAAGGAATTCTTAAATCTTTCAAAGGTGCTCATGGTGGTTTTTTACTCGCTTGTGACCCTAGCGAAGTCTCTATCAAACAGATAATTGCTTGTGCAGAAAAGAAACCTACAATGGTACTTGAGTGTACAACATCACAAGGCTATTGTCCTAACAATAGAGCGGATTTTTGTAAAATATTTCCATTTTTAAACAAACTCCAATCTAGAATTGATGATTTTTTAGATAATATGTCCCTTAAAGATTTAATTACCTAAAAGGCTCCTATTGGCAAGCAGACAAAAAAGCATACTTACTCGTATTGCTCCTTTTTTAGAAATTATTGTTAAGGCAAAAGATTTAACTGTAGTTGCTTTTATTATTGCAATTATTGCGATCATTATAGTTCCACTTCCTAGTGGATTGTTAGACTTTTTTCTTACTATATCTATCGCCGTGTCTGTTCTCATAATTCTTATTTCACTTTATATTCCTAAGCCTACAGATTTGACTACATTTCCAACTTTGATTTTGATTATAACACTTTATAGACTTTCATTAAATATCGCAACAACTAGAATGATTTTGAGTAATGGTCACAAAGGAACTGATGCAGTAAGTGAAATCATCTCTAGTTTTGGTCAGTTTGTTGTTGGTGGAAACTATGTTATTGGTATCATCGTCTTCTCTATTTTGGTTTTGATTAACTTTATGGTTATTACCAAAGGTTCAACAAGAGTTGCAGAAGTTGCTGCACGTTTTACTCTTGATGCAATGCCAGGAAAACAGATGGCGATAGATGCTGACTTGAATGCTGGACTTATAGACGAAAAAACAGCACGTGAACGTCGTGAAGCTATCATTCAAGAGGCTAACTTCTATGGAGCAATGGATGGTTCGAGTAAGTTTGTTAAAGGTGACGCGGTTGCCGGAATTATCATCACTATTATTAACATCATTGGTGGTTTTTTAATTGGAGCATTTCAACATGATTTAGATGCGGGAGTTAGTGCTCAAACATATACAATTCTTACTATTGGTGATGGTCTTGTTTCTCAACTTCCAGCACTCATCAGCTCAACTGCAACAGGTATTATCATTACCCGTGCGAGTAAAGCCGATGATGGCAAAAACTTTTCAGAAAGTACAATAGATCAACTCTTTAGTGAACATAAAACACTAATTATTGTTGGTTTTATCATGATGATGTTTGCTATAGTCCCAGGGCTTCCTACCTTTTCATTAGGCTTTGTTGGAGCTATATTTTTGGGTCTTGGGTACTTGGTAAAAGTAGCCAATGATGGTACTTTTTCATTAGAAGAATTCTTTAACAAATACAGAGAACCAACACAGCCCAAAACTGGCTCAAAAGTTTCAGAGGGAACTACTGGTCAACCTTCACGCCCCCAAGCTCCTAAAAAGAGTCCTGAAGAGGAAAAAAGAGACGAAGAAACAGCACTAAATGACATACTGAAATTAGAAATTTTAGAGTTAGATTTAGGTTATCAACTTATAAAACTTGCTGACCCTGCACAAGGTGGCGATTTACTAGAGCGTATCAAAAGTATGCGACGTAAAATAGCTGGTGATTTTGGTTATCTTATCCCACAAGTTAGGATTAGAGATAACTTACATCTTCAACCAAATCAATATCAACTCCTCCTAAAAGGAATCCCTATTGGTGAGGGTGAGATATACCCAGATAAGTACTTAGCCATGGATAGTGGACTTGTAACTAATGAAGTAGAAGGCATGCCTACAAAAGAGCCTGCATTTGGACTTGATGCACTTTGGATTGATCCAAAAATAAAAGAAGATGCTATCATCAAAGGCTACACTGCCGTTGACCCTGCTACTGTAATTTCAACTCATATGAGTGAGCTTATAAAAACACACTCTGAAGAACTTCTAACTCGACAAGAGGTTCAAAGTCTTGTTGATAAACTAAAAGAGAGTTATCCTGTTATAGTTGAAGATTGTCTAAAAGTTGCTTCCACTGGGCTCATTCAAAAAGTACTAAAAACACTACTTCATGAGAAAATACCAATCAAAGACCTCTTAACTATACTTGAAACCATAAGTGACGTTGCAGAAGTTACTAAAAATATAGATATAATAGTAGAACAAGTACGCTCAAAGCTTTCAAGAATGATAACAAAGCAGTATGTTGACGAAGAAGGGATTTTAAAACTACTCACTTTTAATGCAAATACCGAACAGAAACTACTAGATGCCTCTCATGAAAGAGAAGGAGTTAGAGAACTTCTTCTAAACATTGGACAGATAAATACTCTTGTTCAAGTTGTAAGTGATGAAGCTACAAAACTACTTCAACGCGGGATTGCCCCTGTTGTTATCATAGTTGACCCAATGCTTAGAAAAGCACTAAATGATATCTTTGAAAAATTTGGATTAGATATTGTTGTATTAAGCCACGCAGAAATTGACTCAAAAGCAAAGTTTGAAGTCATGGGCAGTGTAGAAATAGAAAATTTATAAATTAAAAACGGAAGGAGCGGGACTGGCTGGTTTTACAAAGTAAAATATGCCTGTCCCCGACAACAATATGGAAAACTATAAAATATACCACTTATCACATACAGATTTAGATGGTTACGGTTGCCAAATGGTAACAAATCACTTTTTTAAAAATGTTGAATTTTTAAACTCGAACTATGGAAAAGAGATAAACGAAAGAATCAATCAAATCATGCAAGCAATTGCTTCTAGTGAAATAGAAAACAACCTAATACTTATGACAGATTTAAATCTCACACCTGAACAAGCTAAAGACTTAGATGGAAAAGTAAAAACAAACCAAAAGGATGTAAGACTAATACTTCTTGACCACCATAAAAGTGGACAAGATTGCGCAAATGAGTATGAATGGTACTACCTCGACAACACTAGAAGTGCAACAAAGATAACGTATGATTTTTTCAGTTCTATCATGAGTGAGAACAGAGAATTATCGAAACTAGTTGATGTCATAAATGCTGTTGATATTTGGCTTGATGACAAACCTGAATTTGAACTAGGAAAAGTATGTCTAGGACTCATAAGTGGAGCAAAAGAGATAAACAGAATTATGTTTAACAAAGAGAACTCTGAGTATATGTTTAGTATTTTAAAAAACATACAACCATACTTTTTAGAAAAAAATCCACACATTTCTTTAGATGCAGCAGTACACACTATAAAAAAGAGTTTTTTTACAACAACTAAAGATGATACACTGAGCAATCTTGTATCTACATATAACGTAAATATGCTAAGTAAAAACAGAGACAAAATGACTATAAACTATGGAGATTTCAAGGGAATCTTGACATATAATATAGGCAATGTTTCTATCATAGGAAATGACTTTTTAAAAGCAAATCCTGATTATGACTTTTTTATGGATATAACTTCAAGAAAAACTATAAGCCTAAGAGCAAATAACAAAATTGATGTAAGTAAAATGGCAGCAAGAATAGGAAACGGAGGAGGACACCCAAATGCAAGTGGTGGTCTTTTAAATAGCTTTAAAGATAGTTTCATATATGATAACGTAAGAAAACAAGTAATGGACATCATAAGTAGCAAGGGAGTACATAACTGATCTTACCCACCATCTATACTTTTAGATGGTTTATATTTGCCCTTAGTGTGAGGCAGATTCTTGAAAACCTAGCCTTAGCTAAGTTGAAAGATTCTAACGAAGCAATAAGGGCAAATATAAACCACCCTTCGGGTAAAAACAGATGACGCCAATTACGTCGTTAGTTCAATTCACCTTAGCTATAGCTAGGCTTTCATTGAACTGCCTCATACTTGTCATCATCTGTTTTTATCTAAAAATATAGATGGTGGGTAAGGACAGTTACATGCCTAAGAATTTAACAGATGCTTTAGAAGAAGCAGAATTTGAGATAGA
>DQTM01000216.1 GCA_015662785.1 Sulfurospirillum arcachonense
ATCTGCACTCCAACTTATTATTTGAAATGCATAATATCTTTTTTAAACAAAGTGGTACATTTTTACTCTGCGCTACTGGTACATTTTACCTTTGCGTTTGACAATCCCACCCAAAATTAAAATTAAAAAAGGTTTAGAACGAAGATAAACAAAAGCTTCATACCACTTTTTTTGATAAATCAAAATAGCTCCCAATATAAAAAGAGAACTAAGAGATGAATAAAAAAGGAGTTCAAGTGGTGTTATATGTCTAAGCGTTATCTTAAATACAGTCGCAACTGTTGGCCAAAAAAAGACCGCAATTAGAGCATATTTATAGGCTTGTGCTTGTTGTGTCATAATGTTAAAAGGTACTCTTTGACTACATTTACTAAATTGTCGATTATCTCATCAGAGTATTTTACTGCCTCTTTTGTTTCACCTTTGGTAATGGCGTCTATCATCTTTACATGTAGAGCTGAACATGAGTACATATCTTCTACTCCTTTGTAATAGTACCAAAACCTTCTACTTCTTACATGTAAAGGAGCTGTTGCGTGTGCAGCGAACTCATTTCTTGCAATGCTTGCTATGGTTTGGTCTAACTCTTTATCTGCTCGTAGGTAACCTTCTGCTTTGTCTTTGGCTACAGCTTCACTCATAGATATTTTAAGCTCTTGGAGTTTCTCTTTTTCGTAAGCAGTCGCGTACTTAGTAGCTCTTGTTATAAGAAGTGTATCGAGCACTCTTCTAGTCTCAAGCATAGCGAGTTGGTCTATCATGTTTATATTGCTTATCTCTATACCACGTCTTGGGATTACTGTTAACAACGACTCGTTAGAAAGGCGTAGAAGTGCTTCACGTAGAGGAGTTCTACTCACTCCTGAAATCTCCATCAACTCTTTTTCACTATATACACGTGAAGGTTCTAGCTTAAGTGTTACTAGAAGTTCCTCTAATATCTCATATGCTTTGTTTGATAAACTCATCTCTTGCTTTTCCTTTTTTCTTCTGATATACTTCTAATATATCAACAGTATATCATAAAAGGATGCATTATGCAAACCATTAAAGAGATAACAGGAAATGTAGAAACGAACATAACTCCAGAAAGAGCGGCATGTGAACAAGGCAATTTTTATGACTCAATAGCCAAAAATGCTATAGGTCCCGGTATGAACACAAGAATCCAAAAGCTAAGAAAAATAAGTTTTGATGCAACTCCAAGCATAGCGATTTAACGTGCTCTTCATCAAACTGCATTTTACAGAGAAAACCTAGGCAAATATTCAATTCCAATTTTAAGAGCATTGACATTTTTAGACCATTGTGAAAAGAAAACTCTTTATATGGGAGATGGTGAGCTTATAGTAGGTGAGAGAGGACCAAAACCAAAAGCAATACCAACTTTCCCTGAGCTTACTTGACACAGTGTAGAAGACTTACATGTACTTAACGACAGAGACCAACAGCCTTACACTATAGACCAAGTAGATATTGACACTTATGAAAGAGAAGTCATACCTTACTGGAAAGGAAGAACTCAAAGAGAGCGTATTTTTAATCATGTTCCAGACGAGTGGAGAAGAGCTTATGAAGCTGGTCTTTTTACAGAGTTTATGGAACAACGTGCTCCAGGACACACAGTTTTAGATGGTAAGATTTACAAAAAAGGTATGCTTGATTTCAAAAAAGAGATACAAGCTCATCTTGATTCATTAGACTACTTGAATGACGCAGAAGCTACAGACAAATCAGAGCAGCTAAAAGCTATGACTATCTCCTGTGACGCGGTTATAGTTTTTGCAAATCGTCATGCTGATTTGGCTGAGGAAAAAGCAAAAACAGAGAAAGATGAAACAAGAAAAAAAGAGCTATTAAAAGTAGCCGAAGTATGTCGTCATGTACCTGCAAATGCACCTCGTAACCTGCATGAAGCAATACAGATGTACTGGTTTGTTCATCTTGGAACGATTAGAGAACTAAATGGTTGGGACGCTATGAACCCAGGGCATTTTGACCAACACTTGACTCCTTTTTATGAAAAAGAAGTTAAAGAAGACTAGCTCATAAATCTATTAGTGACGGAACTAGTCCATCTCACGGTTGTGATACAAAAGGACCAAGTGCGGTTATACGCTCTTTAACAAAACTAGACCACACAAGAAGTGGTGGAACGCTTCTAAATCAGAGATTTTTACCAAGCCTGTTAAAAAGAGATGAAGACATCAAAAAACTAGGACAGCTTATAAGAAGTTACTTTACTCTTGGAGAACATCACATACAGTTCAACATAGTTGATACTGCAACCTTAAAAGCAGCTCAAAAAACTCCAGAAGAGTACAAAGATTTACTTGTTCGCATGGCTGGGTACAGTGACTATTTTAATGATATGAATGATGATTTGCAACAAGAGGTCATTGACCGTACAGAGAATGATGCTTTCTAATGAGCTTAGTATTTGATGTAAAACGCTGTGCTATAAACGATGGCCCTGGAATCAGGGTCACCATCTTTTTTAAAGGGTGTCCTTTGTCTTGTACTTGGTGTCACAATCCTGAGAGTATAGAAAAAACTGTAGAAAAACTCTTTACAAGTTCTAAGTGTATAGGTTGCAGTGCCTGTGTTGATGCTTGTGAACAAAATGCTTGTACATTAACTAGTGAAGGCATTGTAACAGATTATAAAGCTTGTCTTTTATGTGGCAAATGTGCTGAAGTTTGTCCAATAGGTGCATCGACACTACTGGCTATACAAGTGAAAAAGAGCTTTTAGAAGTTGCTTCAAAGTCTGAGCATTTTTTATATGATATTAAAGTCATGGATGACGAGAAACACAAACTTCACACAGGCGTAGGAAACAAACAAATTCTAAAAAATCTACAACTTTTGGCAACTACAACTGTAGATATAAACATAAGAATTCCCCTCATAAGAGGAGTAAATGACGACTTAGAGAACATCAAGCAAACTGCTGAGTTTATAAACACACTTGAAAAACCTCCAATCATGGTAAATATTCTACCCTATCACAATATTGCTCAGAAAAAATATGAGAAACTTGGAAGATTAGAAAAATTTGTAAAAATGGAAGAGCCAGAGCAACAGATACAGCAAAAAATTATTAAACATTTTGAGTTTTATGGAATAAAAGCTATAATTGGCGGATAAATTCTAAAGGTAACACAATGATAAAACATATCGTATTTTTTAAACTAGAAGATAACTCAGACGAACATAAAAAATTTGTTCAAGAAAAAATCATCTCAATGAAAGGCAAGATTAACGAGATAAAACATATAGAAGTGGGTATAAACTTCGCAGACGAAGAGAGAGCTTATGACCTTTCACTTATCAGTGACTTTGAGAGTAAAGAGGATTTACAATCATACGCCGTAAATCCTTTACATGTAGAGGTTATAAAGTACCTAAAATCGAAAAAAACTATTACTAAAATAGTAGATTACGAATACTAATAACCACCGTTATTCCAGTCGTAGTCATCTACTGCGACTGCTTTCATAACACGTCTAAACTTCAAGTGTCCACCGATTGATTGTGTTCCGAACTTCAAATATCTTGTTTTATTTTCACTTACTTCAACTTTTACTTTAAAAATCTCTGGCTTTATGTCTACGTCTTCTCTCATTTCTACTGTGTACTCACCTGCTGGTACGTTGTAAACATGATGGCTTTTGTCCATCAAAGCGTCTTCATATTTTCCATTGATATAGATATTAAATCTCTTATGTCTCCAAATTGGGTTTACTGGTCTGTAAACCATAAGAGCACCCTTACCGCTTTTGGTATCTATATTTGTAGCTGGGTTTGGAGTTGTCTCTTTTGCAGTACAACCTACGAATAGCCCTATCAAGAACAATCCTGACAATAGTAATTTCAATATTTTCATACAAGCTCCCTAGTTATTTTACAAATATTCTACAATAAAGCTTTTTAAATAGAGGTAATGACGAGATCATAGAGCCAAAAACAATAAGGCTACATGCTATCCATATCGTACTACTTGGTGCTGAGAGACCAAGAGTTATAAGAAGAAGAGTTGAGAGTAATGGTGTAAAATAAGACATAGACCCTAAAAGCTGAATGTCTCCATTTTTTACGCCATAATCCCAGACGAAAAAAGCTCCTCCTACTGGTCCTAAACCTATGAGTATGATTATGCCTAACTCTTGAACAGAAGGGAGAACAGTGGTTTCAAAAAGAAGATGACAAAACAGAGCTAAAAAAGCGGTAACACCACAAAATCCACCAACTGCAC
>DQTM01000214.1 GCA_015662785.1 Sulfurospirillum arcachonense
CATATGGTCTTCAATTATAAATTATGAATTTAGACTTTTAAATGTTGAAATATATATAGCCACAGTATTAATGGCAGGTATTCTTCCAGAAAAACGCACACCAGAGCAACAAAAAGATTCAGATTATGATTATGGTGATTACAAGAATTATTGTTCAAATGGTCCAAATTGTAGAGATTACCCAGATGATTGTAGCTGTTGGGTAGCTAAAATTGTTCATGCTAGAACTTGTATCCAAAAAATAGAAGATTTTGATGAACAATGGACTGACAATAGGCATGGAGAAAAATCCTTACTAACATGGAAAACTAGATTAAAAAACTTGCAAGAAAGAGTTGATAAAATATGTAAGGGTAAAAAATAAGATGCAGAAGATAATAAAAGAACCAGTTTTTGATAAACTACCATCTAAAGAAGATTTTTATTATGATGGGGGTTGTGATGAAAGATATGCTTTAAATCATTATTATGGTAAAGATATTGACTTTATATTAGAGGAATGTAAGTCATTTATCCCTTTAGCAATTATGGATACTTTTTTCCTTGTAGGGACAAGGGCTTTTCGTTATTATGTGTTTGGAGCATTTCGATATATTCAAGAAGCTATCGAAACTGGTGATAAAGAAATGATATTTGAATCTTCAGATGTTCTATCTTGTATAACAAATATTATTAACCAACATCTTAATGAAAATCCTAAAGATATGGAATATATAGCTATTTATATAAAAAACTTTTTTAAATGGGCAATTGAAAATTATAACTCTTTTGATATAAATGAAAATGTATATGGCAATATGAAAGAGAAATGGAAAGAGTTAAATAAAACAATTGAAGAGCTATATAAAGTTTGATAAAACAGAAATGAGGAGAACCCCAATGCAAACAATAAAAACAATCTTATTTCTCCTACTGTCATGTCCCACCGTCCCAATGGATAATCCCATAAAAAAATGACTAATTTTCAAACAATTTAAGTCATTTTTTATAAACAAAATACATTTGTCATCAAATATATCTAAATTTATCTAGTCACCTTGTAAAAAAGTAGCAGATTTCACCTCACTAGCCATAGCTATCTTGTCATACTTTATGGACGGTATGAGAGCTAAGAGTAAAACCCAAGCTATTCACGAAAGTAAAACCCAGCCACATTCCCACAAAGACCACGATAGTAAACTATCTCTCTAGCTGTTTTACTCGTACTCACAGCCTTACCATCCCAAGCATTAGCAGGAGTGTTATAGCCTAAGTTTTGATGCATACGCACATGGTTATAGAAAAACCTAAATTCCTTTAGCCCATCTTCTAAACTACGTACTGTTGGAAATACCAAATCTTGGAATGATTGTTTCATCGTCCCAAAGAGCCTTTCTATCTTTCCGTTCTGCCAAGGACTAGCTATTTGTGTAGTTTCTCTTTTTATGCCAAGTAGCCATAAAGTAAACCTCATAAGCCTAGAAGTAAAGACTATCTCATTGTCACTTTTGATACTTTGAGGTTTACTGTAATCTCTTACAGCTTCAAGTAGTGCTATGATGATGTTGATGGTACTTTTAGTTGGCAAGTGTTTTAGAACAAGTAAAGCTCTCGTACCACTATCGACCACACCAAGTATTTGCATTTTATCTATAGTCGTCAAATCCATATGCCACATTTGATTCTTTGATTTCTTATAGGGTAATTTATTCCTCATCTCTTTTCTCATTAGAAGTATCTCGTAACCATTCTCTTTAAGTACCCTATAGACATAAGACTTAGAAACTGTCATGTTTTTATGTGTGTATTGCTTGTTAAAATGTATGGCTATTTTTCTGCAACCATCATGAGGAAGATGTATTTTTAAGTACATCACTTTATCTTTGACCCATGGAGGTTTTTTATTTGGATGTGAGTAAGGTACAAATATGTCTTCTATCTCTTTGGACTTTTGTTTGTAGAAAGTCTCTACTTGAAAGTAGCCAAGTAGACGATACCATAGGTATTTTAGTAAGATTAAAAAAGAGTACATAAAAGTGTCCAAATGAGTGAGATAAAAGTTGATACTTTAGCAGACAGATACCCATGATTAGCTATAATCTACCGTACCCTTTTAGGTTATGGGGTAGTGTTCTTCTTTTCATATTGAGTGGGTGGGCTTGTAGGTTTGATGCTTCAAGCATAGGCAGGGTTATCTCAGTTGAAAGGGTACGATATGGAAATTTATTTTTCAGTACTGTTTTTAATGCTTGGCATTATGAGAGTTACGATTATGTGGCTTGATTATAAAGAGTGTAAGAAGCACAAGGACACTGATTGCGATAAGTAATCACACTAGGTTAGGAGAACGGACATTCTCCTGACTTCAGTGTACCCTTTCCATCATTGTACACAATAAACTTTAAATACAAATAAAACCAAATCTAAAAAAGGAGAAACAATGCTACGCTATCTACTGCTAGTTATAGCTTTCTCTTTCTGTAGCTTTGCAAATATTCCAACCCAAGTTGTTTATAAATACGATGTCGAAGGCAACAACATGGTTAGCCCTTACGCCAATACCAAAACGTATCTTTATGTAAATATGTGCCAC
>DQTM01000207.1 GCA_015662785.1 Sulfurospirillum arcachonense
ACTCAAAAAATAGATGCTTTTGGAACTACCAAAGACTCTGAGTTTAACTTAGATATTTACGCGTAAATACCTGTGAAATGGGAAATATCTAAACAATTTGATTTTTGTTATGGACACAGAGTTTGGTCACAAACCCTAGACGTTGAGTTTTCAATGGATAGCTGTCTTGCTTGTCGTCATCTTCATGGTCATCAAGGGCGTCTTATAGTCTATCTTAGTAGTGATAAGCTTGTTGATGGCATGGTTACTGACTTTCATCATCTTAATTGGTTTAAGCACTTCCTAGATACTACCCTAGACCATAAGTTTATCATAGATATTAATGACCCACTTTTTGAAACACTGCTCCCAGACTTTGCAGATAAGAAAAACCTTATTACATGTAAAGACAACTACAAAAAACCTGATTTGGAAATTCTAAAAGGAAAACCTGAACATCTTTTTGAAATGTATGAGGGTTATATAATTGTTGATTTTGTTCCAACTAGCGAAAATATCTCAACTTGGCTTCTAAAAATAGTGCAAGAAAAAATGAGCAAAATAGACGTAAATGTATCTCGCATAGAGTTTTTTGAAACTCCAAAAAGTCGTAGCATAGTTTATGGATAAAAAAGAGAAAAACAATCTCAAAAAAATCATACTTCAAAAAGAAGGTGAAATTCTCCATGAAATAAAAGAGTTAGAGATAAAAACTGCCCCAATAGAACCAGACTGTTCACTCGGACGGCTTACAAGACTTGAAGCTATGCAAGAAAAAAGCATCAATGAATCCATACTTGTAAAAGCAAAAATTCGCCTTAAAAAAATAGCTTTTGTTTTAACAAAGATAGATAGTGAAGATTATGGACAGTGTAGTATTTGTGAAGAAGAGATACCGTATGGTAGACTCTGCATAGTTCCAGAATCTACCATATGTGTGAGTTGTGCTAATTCAAATTAGCTTTTCTTCTTACTAAGTCCATATTTTTCATCACTCTACTGTAGTATGGGTGGTTATAATTTCCACCATTATATCTACTTACTGTTCTAAAGTAATGATGTTTTGTGTAGTTATTTAACCAAACTATATACTTAACAGCCATAGTCACGTTAAATCTATCATCGCCTAAAAGTTTATTGGCAAGTTTTACATCACTCATCTCTATAACTTCTGTCCATTCTAGCTTATTTGCTAAAAACCTTGCTGTTTGTAGTCTAACTTGCATAATTCCTAAAGAAGCGTTAAATATATTTGGGTCTTTCCCGATGTCACCAATTTTAAAAACACCAGCACTTGTCTCTGTAAGACAAATAGCCATTGCTGTATTTTCGAAAGTTTCACCAGCTGAGTTTGGATACTGTAAAGCAACTTCACGTACCAATTTTAAAGTTTCAATCTGTTTGTCAGAAAAAGTAGCGGCATTTAGGCTACCAATAAAAAGTCCAAATAGTATAATGCCTCTTAGGAAAGATGATAAAATTTCTTTTCTCATAATCCATCCTAAAAAATAAAAGTCGGATATACTATCCTAATTAAGCTAAAAAATCAATAAAACAAAATATTTACTATTGTATTTCCATATTAGTGTTACGACTCAACTCAACTTCCTTAGATTTATTCAAAATAAAATGACTAAGATAAACTACAAAAAATACTTGTAGTAGCAGTCCAAACAGAGGCATAAGAGATAAAAAGAAGAAAATACCCATCACTACAAAAAGATAAAGTCTATTATCTTTTATGATTGACTCAGCATCTTTACAGACTCCAGAAGAGATTAAATCATACATCATCAATCTGTAAAAAAGATAAAAAAATGGTAATTGAAAGATAAAAAAGTTTACAAATGGTAAAAGTAAAAATGGTAATACACATAAAAGAAGAAGTATAAACTTCATAAAGATTATAAAAATACTCCAAATGGAAAACAAAAAGCTATCTCCATCAGTACTCTTTACATCTAGATAACTTTTTTTTCTTACAGCATTCACTATATAAGGGGTCAATAGTCCCACTGTAATAACGGCAATAACCAAGGAAAACAATACTATGCCAAAAGTGCCAAGTAAAACGAAAAGTGTCATAATTAACCAATGGAAAACTGCAAAACCCAACAAATAAGTCAATATTGGATATGCACTTTCATCTATGTACGAGTAATCTCCACTTGCAGAACCATCTTGTAGAAGCGTGAAAAACTCACTACTACCATATACAAAAAAAGTGCCCAATATCAAAATTGGTGCTATTAAAGGAGCCAAAGACAAAAAAAGAAATTTTCCTGTAAAAAAATCTTTTAATGCTTTGGCTAAAGTTGAGTTATGCATTATATGCTTTATCTAATTCTATATAAAGTTCTTTTGCACCTAAAGTATCTTTAGAAAGAATTTCAAGCATAACTTCGTTATCTTCTTTTGTTCCCCAAACCTTTTTATATGTTCCCTCTTTATATCCATTGTCTTGACGGAACTGGTTTAGAACGTTTTTAGCAATATAAAATTTATACAATATTTTTAGATTTACACCACATTTTAATGACATAGCAAAATAGTCTTTTAGCAAACCATCAAACAAGTCTATTTTTGAAGATGTTGTTATGTGCATGATTGATTCTATATCATTTATAACTTCCATTGTGTCCGCATTTTCTCTATTTTCTGGCTCTTTAGAGAATCTTTCAAAACCATGAACATCTATAACATCTTTTACAAGCTTATCTATACTTCCTCTATCATGAGTTTTATACTCTTCTAAAAGCAGACTCATTACAAAATGCCAAATATCGACTATTTCAATAGTAGCATTTTCCCAATCAGTTGCTTTGTTTATATCTTTCCAGTGTTTCCAGTTAAAACTATCTATAAGCTCCGCACTCTCCATATAAATACAACGTTTCCAGTTTATAAGGCGGTCATTTTTTGTGTAGCCGTTTTCCCAACCTGTACCATTAGTTTCATCATTTAGTTTTTGTTGTAGTGTGAACATCTCTTTTATGTATTCAACGTTTGTCATCATCATCCCTATTTTTGGATTTATTGGCAAATTTACCAACACTTTTTGTTATAACAGTAGCTCCAACAAATACAAATAGACCTAAAAAAGTATATTTTGCTACCAATAAAAGTGTTTCCATATAATTGCCTCTTTAATAAAAGAGATTATATTAGCATTATTTTGGTTTAATTGTGTTGAAACCGAGCATAATCCAGCTCTGTAACCCTCCTCTATACCACAACAGTTTTTTTGCACGATAGCCTATCTTTAAGAAGTATTTTATAGCATATGGAGATTGTCCACACCAAATACCATTGCAAAATAGAAGAACTGTTTTTGCTTGTGAAAAATCTATACATGTAAGCTCCTTTTTGATATACTTCTTAAAAAAGAAGTCACCTATGTGTTGTAACGGTTTTCGCATTATACTTATGTTCTCTCTAGCGGTTCTTAGCTTTACTCTAAACAGTTTTATGCCAAACATACCAGTCATACTTTGGTATCTTGTCTCTATCAATATCTTTACATTTTTACTCTTTGGTATAGATAAATATTATTCATTAAAGGAAAGAAGCAGAGTCCCAGAGATAAGTCTGCACTTCTTTAGCATAGCTGGTGGTATTTTTGGAGCACTTATAGCTATGTTGGCATTTAAACACAAGATAAGAAAAAAACTATTTTTATCAACCCAAGGCGTTATAACTATCATCTGGATAGTCGCTATATACTATGTACTAACCCACTTAGAAGCTATACAAAAAGGATTACAAGGTTTAAGTGCTTGAAAAAGATACTAGAGTTCGTAAAAGAGCATCATCTTTTAAGTATATCTACATGTAAAGACAATTTACCTCATAGTGCAAACTGTTTTTATGCTTTTGATAAAAAGAAATTTAATTTTATCATAGCTTCTGACATATCAACTAGGCATATAAAAGAGCTACATGTAAACCCAAACTTCTCAGCGACAATCGCACTCGAAACAACTGAAATAGGAAAGATTAGAGGTTTACAGTTTAGTGGAATTATAAAAAAAGCGACAACCATAGAAAAAGCATTATATATTAAAAATTTTCCATATGCTCTTGCACTAAATCCGACACTTTGGACTCTACATGTTGAACATCTAAAATTTACTGACAATAGACTTGGTTTTGGAAAAAAATTGATTTATAAAAGAGAAGAGAAAGGGGCCAAGCTGACCCCCTTATGAAAGTTAAACTAGATTAACAAGATGGTACGTTACCACTATCATTTGCATATTCTATAACAAAATCAGCGATGTGTTTAGAGTATTTGCTTTTAAACTTATCTTTAGCAAAAAACTTTGAAGCTTTTGGATACTTTGTTGAGTACTCAGCTATAAACTTCTCTGCATCATTTGCAAAAAGTTCTTTCCACTCATCTTGTGTGTGCTGTACTGCAAATTTTGCACCATTTAAGCCTGTTGTTTTCTTCATAAACTTCAAGTAATACTTCTGTCCCTTTGCTGCGTCAGCTAAAGCTGAAGTACTTACCATTCCTACCATAAAAAAAGCTGCCATCATAAGCGCTAATAATCTTTTCATTTCAAACTCCTTGTTTATTTGAAGTATTGTAATACACAATTGTGAATAAAAAGTGAATTAAACTACTTTAGTTGGATCTAATTTTAACTCTTCGTTGCTCATTACACCTATATTTTTACTCAATATATTATTTGC
>DQTM01000114.1 GCA_015662785.1 Sulfurospirillum arcachonense
TAATATTTTGTTTGTAAATAAGGGACGAAAGTGAAAATTTTAGTTATAGTATTTATGTTTTATACAACAGTTTTTGCAGAAACTATCGACTGTACAAAAGTTTTTGAAGAGAGAAAAGTTGAGCTTTTAAAAGAGATAGAGAAAATAGATGAAGCAAGACAAGCTTTTGAAGCACTTCAAGCAGCTACAAATTCTCTGTTTGACAAACAACAATCAAAACTTGATTCACAAAGAGATGATTTAAATGTTACTATGCGTAAAATAGCAAGTAAAGAAGATAGTATAAAGAAGATGCTTGAAGAGAATAAAAAACTTCTTGCTTCAATAAATGGTGCTAAAAATGACAAAATAAGTGAAACCTACTCAAAGATGAAAGACTCAGCAGCAGCAGGAATTCTTTCAGAGTTGTCTAATACTGAAGCGGCAGCAGTTTTGTTTACACTGCAAGCTAAAAAAGTTTCGAAAATCATGGCTAAAATGGATGCTAAAAAAGCTTCAAAAATCACACAAAGATTAGTTCTTGGACCTCCGTTTAAGTAGGGTATATCTCCTACTCATAATATCGGTTTTTTTTAGTGGCTGTGTCGCCACAACAGGACATGGTGACTCACTACAGACTTTTGAAAAAGTTCTAAAAAACTCTACATGTAACTACGCATTTGTTCAAGACAGGATAGAAGACAAAGATGATGTAATTCTTTGGGCATCTCAAGGTGGTTCACAAGCAAGAAACTGTTTTGACTACAACAGAAGTAATCTCTATTTTGATAAAGCAGAAGAGCTATATAAAAGTGATGTTGATTTGCAATCAAATGCAAATCGAGTAGGAAGTAGTGCAAGTTCAATACTGATAAATAATAATGTAAATGATTATGAAGGCAATGTCTACGAAAAAGTGATGCTGAACACTTATAAAGGTCTAAATTTTATGGCTTTAGGTGACTTTGTAAATGCTCGAATTGAGTTCAATAGAGCCTTAGACAGGCAAAGAAGAGCAAAAGATTATTTTAGTAGTGAGATAAAAAAAGCTCAACAAAAAAGTAGCCGAGATAAAAACTATAATAAAGCACAAAACAGACATACTCAAAAAGCCATATATGATAGGTATCAAGATATTTTTAGTGAATTTAGAGCATATCCTGATTTTGTTAATCCCTATACTACATACTTAAGTGGTCTATTTTTCTTTCTCGATGGTGACTACAAAAAAGCGAGGGATTTACTAAAAGAGTCAGTTTCAATGCAGCCACAAAATGAGCAAATAAGAGCCGACTTTGAGCTTTTTGATAGTTATAAAAGAGAAAAAAACTATGCTTGGATCATCTACGAAAATGGACAGAGTATGGCAAAAAGAGAGACTAGAATTAATATACCTCTTTTTATATTTACCAATAAAGTATATTATGCAGGTATAGCACTTCCAAAACTTTATGAAAGAGCAGGTTCATATGAGTATATTCAAGTTGGTAAGCAAAAAAGTGTAGTAGTTGCAGATATGGATAGTGTCATTAAAGCAGAGTTTGAGAAACGTTTTTCTCAAATAGCACTAGAAGCTACATTAAACCTTATAGTAAAAACATATACACAGTATGAACTCAATAAGAGTGGCTTACTTGGTGGAATTGTAGGGATGCTTTATCAGAGTTTGACAAATCGAGCAGATATTAGGAGCTGGACAGCATTACCTAAAAACTTTCAAAGTTTGAGAGTAGAGTTAAATGGAAATCCTGTTATAATAAAGGATAGTAGAGCAAATGTGATATCAACTTTTCATGTTGAGAAAAATATAAATGTACTTATTTATATAAAATCATCCTCTTTGGGCGATATAAAAGTACATAAAATTATAAAGGAAAAAAGATGAAACTTATAACAATCGGAGCAATTATATTTACAACCTTGCTATTTACTGGGTGTGCAACAAAACCTCAGTATGTTAAAACAGCAGATGCACCTATAACTATGGGATTAGATAGACGTGATTTTGCAAAAGCAGCAGAAGCAGCAGTAAAAGACTTACTAGACAGTGGAGCGATGGATAGAAAAGGTGGAGGTAGATATGTTGTTACTATGGGTAGAATGATAAATGACACTACTCAAAGAATTGACACAGATATGCTAACAAAAAAGATAAGAATAGCACTTTTGAAATCAGGTAAAGCGGTTATGACTACGGCTGTGGGAGTTGATGGACCTGAAGATGTAATGACTAAAGAGGTAAGAAAACTAAGAGATGATGACGAGTTCAAGCAAAGTACAATAGCAAAAAAAGGGACTATCTACTCACCGGACATGTCACTTACTGGAAAGATAATACAAAGAACAGTAAAAGCAAATAGCTCTGATCAGCTTGTAGAGTACTATTTTCAACTAACAATGACTCAGCTTGAGACTGGTTTAGCTTTTTGGGAGGGTGAAACTACCATAGGTAAACTTGGCTCAAACGATAGTGTTACATGGTAAAAGAGCATGAAAAAGTTAACTCTTTTATTGGTTGTTTTTCTTCTACATGTAGAGGCTAGTGAGAGTACACAAGTTGGTACTTTTGATGCTGGAGTTAGCAGTGGAAAAGTAAAGATTGGTAAGAAGTATAAGGCTCCAATTGAAGAAGCAAAAACGTATGAAGTTGATATTAATGAGAGTGAAATAGAGGGTATTACTTCAGAACCTACAAAACCAAAAGTGCAAAAAGAAGAGCTTGTAGTTATTAAAAATGGACCTATAAAAATAGAGAAACAAAAAAGTCAAAAAAGTGATGTATTTCAGAGTGAGGGTGGTGGAGTAGTATTGCCTTTTGATAAGACAGATGAAAAAACTGGCGTAGTATTGCCAATGGATGAGGAGAAAAAAGGTGGATTTTTTAGCATTTTTGGCTTTTAGTGGAACTTTGTTTATCTTTATGGCAAGCCCAGGACCAGGGATTTTTGCCATAGTTGCTAGAGCTTTAGGTTCTGGATTTTCTCATGCTTTTTCAATGAGTCTAGGTATGGTTTTGGGAGATTTAGTTTTTTTACTTATGGTGATATTTGGATTAGATGCCATTGCCCATATGATGGGTGATATATTTACGGTAGTCAAATATATCGGTGGTTTTTACTTGATTTATTTGGGTATTAAAATTTTTCGTTCAAAACCTTCAATTGAGTCTATTAAATCTTCAAAAAGTGATTCTTTAATTAAAGATTTTATATCTGGATTTTTAATTTGTATAAGTAACCCTAAAGTCATACTTTTTTATCTTGGTTTTTTACCAACATTTGTAAATCTTGCAACACTTACTAGTGGTGATATAGTTCTTGTTTCATTTCTAGTTATTGCGATACTTACCGTTATTTTGGGTGGATACTCATACTTTGCAGCTCGTGCACGTGAGGCTATCAAAAAACCTCGTACACAAACTATCATGAATAGAGTTGCAGGAAGTGTTATGGTTACTGCTGGTACGGTACTTATAGCAAAATA
>DQTM01000139.1 GCA_015662785.1 Sulfurospirillum arcachonense
AATAAAACAATAAGCGGTAACAACGATGCAAAAATATTTTCTTGACCCTGCATATCCATCCTTTAAGATTAAAAATTTAAGGGGATATTTTACTACTATATACATTATAAAGGGCTTTATAATAGCTGCCCTGCTTTCACTCTTTATATATCTTCACTATTTTGGCTTAGAAAATCAACTATTTTTACAAGTAATCACCACAATAACAGCACTTTTCGCCTTCTATATGTTACTAGGAAGCAGGCGAATCACTCTTTTTTGGGCGGGTGCTTTTAGTGCACTTTTATGGTTTTACTGGGTTCCTTTCTCTTTTCGCTACTATGACTTAACCTATCTTATCCCTCTTTTAACACTCTTTTTCTCTTTTATCTATGGGATGATATTTTGGTTTGTAGGACTATTTTCACCCTTAGTGAGAGTTATCATGATACTTTTACTCTCCCTTATACACCCTCTAAACTATAACTGGTTTGTACCAGAGATGGCATTTATAGATAGTTTTTTTGGGATTGAAAAATGGCAATTTGGACTTATTTTACTAGCTCTCTCCCTCTTTATCATGATTCGCCGCCATCCATTGCGTTATCTCTCTTTACTTATCATGATAGGCGCACTAAACTTTAAAACTGTTGATCCTCTTCCTTTACCAAAACAGAGTATTTATCTCAGTTCCTTACATACACCCCAAGCATTAAAATGGGATGAGACATACAGGCAAGAGAGTATTCAAACTAACTTCAACATCATCTATGATGCTATCGCTAAAAAGTATGATATTGTTATTCTAAGTGAAAGTGCTTTTTCACTCTTTATTAACCGTGATGAAGGTATTTTAGAAAAGTTATACACACTTTCAAAAGAGATTACTATCGTCACTGGTGGACTTTACTTTGATGGTACAAACTCTTATAACTCCACCTATTACTTTATAGATGGAGAAGTTAAAATAGCTAACAAAGTGGTACTTGTTCCCTTTGGTGAAGAGATACCACTTCCATCATTTATCTCTAACTTAATCAATGAGATTGTGTATGATGGTGCGGATGATTATATCGCTGCAAGTGAGCCTAGTGATATAGAGATTAAGGGTGAAGTATTTAGAAATGCTATCTGTTATGAAGCCACACGTAGTGAGCTTTTTGAAGGTAATCCTCAGTTTATGATAGCCACAAGTAACAATGCTTGGTTCACCCCTTCTATAGAACCAACTTTACAAAAGTTACTCTTGAGATATTTTTCACGTATTCATAAAACCGTGATTTATCACAGTGCCAATATGGGGGAAAATGCCCTAATCAGATAAACTTTTATCTCTGATTTCATAGCAAACGCCTCGCTCACCACCACCCTCTACCATAGTAGTGATAGCAAATGTGATACTTTGTGTGGGTTTTAAATCACCAGAGTTTATCATGATAAGGTGTTTTGTCCCATCATATTCTATAACTTTTTTCCAAGACTCACCACCATTTTTAGAAACCATTAAAAGACATTTTGCATCTTTTGAGTTAGGGTTATTAAGCACTGACCATATCTCATTCCCTCTTTTTATCAAGTCATGCACAGGGCTTCTTCTATAAGGATCAGGAATCACTTTTTTGCTAAAATTTTTCCCATCTGTTGTCTCTACTAAAAAGTTTGTTCCTCCTAGATAATCCGTTCCTAAAATCATTTTAGAATCTGTCTCTACCATAGAGGTGTAACCACCCATTTGAATATGAAACTTTGTGATTAAATTCCAAGGATTTTGTGAAAATTTAAAATTTTCTAATGGCTTAGAAATCCAAAGTTGCTTTTTGTTATCCCCGTCAGCTAAGATAAGGCGATCTAAAAGGTGGCTATACTTTATCATATGTACATGCTTATTAACACCCTGTTTTTTTAGAAAATCAGAACGCTCCCATGTTTTACCCAAGTCCGAACTACAATAAATATAGGCGATATTTGCCCAGAGACCTTCTTTGGCAACATTGCCATATTCTCCTACTAATAGCGCACCACTTGGAATCTGCGTCATGCCATAGTGATGAAAAATACTACTATCTTCTTCTGAGAGTTCTAATGAAAGTTCAAAGCTTTCACCACCATCATCACTTCTGTAAATCTCACCTTTTGTATCTACAAATATCACATCTTCTTGGCTGATAAATATCGCTTTAATCACCCATTTAAATGTATGCAATTTTTTAAGTGTTTTTCCATTGTCATTACTTTTATATAAAACAGTGTTTTCATTTGCAAGGCATCCAAAGATACTATTTTTACTATCTTTGTGGAAAAGTTTCCAGTTACGTGTTAATGTTATATCAAAAACATCTTCTTTTGTGGCAGCAGTAAAGTCATAAGAGGAGATTTCATCACCCTCTTTTAGAATAAATGGTGCATGTTCCTCAAAGGTGATATAGGTATTTTGAGAAAAAAGACCCATTTTATGGCGTATCTCCCAGATAGCAAAAGAAGAGATTTCACGAAGCTTTCCACTTTTTGCCACATCTATTAAAAGAGGGAAAAATGATAAAGCGATATGAAAAGCCCTATCTAGCCCCTTTTTTTCTGCAAGATGGCTATACTTCTTTGTAATAATCGTACCCACTTAATCTCCTTGTTTTTTCATCAGTATCGCGTCATATTGTTTGATTATTTTTTCAATTGCATAGTTTTCTTTTGTAGCTATCATGATAGCTTCTGTATCAAAATCATATCTTCTAGCTTTCATAATAGTTTCTGCAAACGCCTCTTCATCAAAAGGAGCCACTAAAAAGCCATTTTTTCCATCTTCCACTATCTCACTCACCCCACCAGGAGCAGAAAATGCAACCGTAGCAGTACCACATGAGTTAGCTTCTAAGACAACATTTGCCAAACCTTCATAGCGTGAACTTAGTACTAAGAGATCTACTTTGTTCATGTAGGCAAAAGGGTTATCTGAAAATCCTGCCATTGTAACACGACTTGTAAGTCCAAGGTCTTTTATCTGTGCTTCTAACTTTTCTTTATCCCTACCTTCACCTAATATAGTTAAATGATAACTATCATCTAGCCGTGTCATGATAGGAAAAAGTATATCATAGCCTTTTTGATAACCTAGCTTACCTACGGCTAAAAGATTGTACTTAGCGGGGAGTTTAACTTCACTATCTTCTTGTGACTTCTTCGCTATATATGTAGTATCAACGGGATTATAGATAATGACCATTTTTTCACTATCAATACCATAGTTATTTACCAAGTCATCTCGCATATAACGTGCTTGGGTTACAATGATGTCAAAATTTTTATACACTTTTTTATACAGCCAATCAAAAAGCCGTGGATACTTTTCTCTTTTATTTCGCACTGAAACTGTGTTTGATTCTCGTGCTATAAAAGTCATCTCGCTAGAGAAAAAAGGTCTTATTATCGCTACAATAAGATTCAGATACGCTAAGGTTGAAAAAACGATATCTGGTTTTTTCTCTCTTATCACTTTTATAATTTTAATAACAGCAAATCGCGCTTGGGAAGCTTTTAGATCAACCACTTCGATATCTGTTGGAATCATAGAGAGATAACGCCCCTCTTTTTTCATCATGACTAGGATAGGTTCATATCTGTCGCGGTCTAGATGCGTGAGTAGTGTCATGATGACGCGTTCAGCGCCACCACCATTCATAAAGGGAATAAAGAAGAGAATACGTATTTTTTTCATCAGTAATTATAGCGGTTCATAATAAAGGTATTTATAGTCAAACTGCTCTAACTTATTATACTTCTTTTTAACAGAATTTAAAATAATACCGGCATTTTCTAATTCAAACTTTTCTATCAATGTATTTAATTCATTGATATGTTTTTGTTCTGTAAAGTCTGATTTTACCACAAATAGATTTGCATCAGCATATTTAAACAATGCCACTGCATCAGCTACATAATTGATAGGTGGTGTATCTAGTATGATATAATCATAAGACTTTTTAAGCTCATTAATCACCTCACTCATACGTGATGAAGAGAGCAATTCAGCTGGATTGGGTGGTATTCTACCAGAAGTGATGATATTTAGATTTGGATATATTTCATGTTGCCAGATAGCATCTTTTAGAGCTGATTTACCTGATAAAACATCACTCATTCCTACTTTATTTGATAGTCCAAACTTATGATGCATCTCAGGTCGGCGTAAATCAAGTGAGAGAATAACAACACGTTTTTCACTCATACCCATCACAGAAGCCAAGTTTGCAGAGACCACTGTTTTACCCTCATTTGGGATAGATGAAGTCACTAAAATCACTTTTGAATCATTAGGAGAAACCACATAATCAAGATTTGTTCTAATAGCCCTAAATGCTTCACTTGCTGTTGACGTTGCATCTTCTAGGACATAAGCACTATTATAGGTTCCTTTGTTTTCAACAAAAGGAATGATACCAAACAGTGGCATTTTGGTTACTTCTTTGATATCATCTGGAGTTTTTATCTTCACATCTAATTTAGTTCTTAAAATTGTATGTAATAGGATACTAAAAAGCCCTAACAGTGTAGAGAACGCTAGAATAAAAGGCAATCTTAAATTTAGATTTTTAGCAGACTTTGCATAGTCTAATATATTTTTATTGGATCTATGAGATACCTTTTCTATAGATAGTTCTGACTGTTTTTGTAAAAGATAGTTATACACTTGATCATTAACTTTAAAAAGTCTCTCATGACGTCCAAGCTCTTTTTCTTTATTTGGAAATTCTTTTAAAATCTGCTGATATCCTATTAAATCTCGCATCAACGCACTTTTTCTTGCACCTACTTGAGCCTTGATACCTTTTACGATACTTACGATTGAAGATTTCAAGTTGCTAATTGAGTTGTTTACGCTTATGACATCTGGATGCTTATGCGTTAAATTTACCAACAATCCTTCTCGTTTTTGTCCTAAAAGTTCTAAGTTTTGTACCATAGTTGCTAAAACGGGATATCTGTCTTCTAATGAAGAGATAACACTATAGTTTCCTCTCATTACCTCTTTATACAATAAAGATATAGCACTATAATTAACCTTCTCAACTTGTAGTTTATCTTCAAGTAACCCCTCTTTTGTAATGATTTCTTGAATTTGGGCTTGAATATTTGAGATATCATTGTTGATTTTAAAACCCTCTAGTGAGTTTTCAGATTGAGCCAACTTTCTATTGATAGTGTCAATTTGATCATTTACAAAGTCAAGTCTTTTTCTATCTGTAACCGTTTGATTCTTTACACTATATGAGAGATAGTTATCAATAAGTAAGTTCAAAAAATCTTTTGCTTTTTCTTCTCTTGCATCTTTATAGTCGAGTTTTAGTATGGTAGAGTCTGTTGATGCAGGCGCAACTTTCAAGTTTCTTTTAGCATGATCGAGTGCTTGTGTTGGTGAAGAGAGTGAAAATGCATACTTTTTATGACTAAACTTTTTTTCTTGTACTATCTGAAATGCCATATCTTTTGTAACATATACTTTATTATAAGTATATACTTTTTTAAAATCTTGAAATTTATTGCTATCAATCACTAAGTTTAATAATTTTTCTTTGAGTGATTTATTAAGCTTAAGCGAAAACTTGTTGTTTCCTAAATCATTGATTGATATTTTTCTACCATAAAGTGCAGGTGTATAGATGATAAAATTACTTACTTTAAAAGGAGATGTTTTATAAATCTGCTCTGTTTTAAATCCATCAACTAATTGAAAGTAATTGACATTATTACCCATGCTTTTTAGCGTTTTTTCAATGAGTAAGTTTGAACGTATGATATCAATCTCTGTCTCTAAACCAGCAGACCTACCTATGGCATTTCCAAAAAAGTCTCTTCTAGCGTTTTGAACATTTTTCACTTCAATTGAAGCAGTCGCACCATAAAGGGGTTCTTGTGACTTATAGTAAAGTACCCCTAATGCCCAAAAAGTAAGTAAAATGAGTAAGTTTGTCCACTTATATTTATAAAGTGCGTACAGTATCTTACTCAATTTTAAAGGCTTACCTTCACATTCTATATGCATCCCATTTTCCTAACGATTTTTTCTTATCTTTAACTATCGGCATATTTAAATAAATATTTAGCCTTTTTTAGCATTCTCTTCTGCCATAAAATGAAGTACTAAAAGCATCATCAAGACGACTTTGGAGTAAAATGTCACTGCAGCAAAATCATAGATGAGAATCACTGCAATAAAAACAAATAGATAATACTTAGTCCAAAAGTCTTTTACTTGAGATATCTTCCATACCAAGTGCCCATAAGCACTATAATAGAGCAATGTTCCTAACAGCCCAAGAGCCCCTAGTATCTCTATATAGTTATTATGTGAATAAAACCCATGCAAAAAGACACGTGATGTATTTACACCTGTACCGAAAAAAGGATTTTCTTTAAAAACATCTATCATGATATGTAAAAACAACAACCTCTCAGTCGTACTACTATCTGCACTTTGTCCATCAAATGTTCCTAAAATGCCAGCCAATCTCTTCATCATAAACTGTACCGATTCAAGTAACTTTGACATATCTACAAAATAGACAAACAACACAAAAACAATCCCTGAAAATAAAAAAAGATAAACCCTACTTTTAGGGTTAAGAAAAACTTGCAATACAAATAACAATATAATTAAAGCAGCAATAAGTAATGAAGATCGTGATGCTGTCAAAATAATCAAGTAAAAAGCTGCTAAAATATTTATCAAGTTAGCAACAATCCATGCCCTATTTTTAGCATTCTGCAACAATAAAACACTGCCTAATATAGCAAAAAGTGCCAACAATCCAATCGTATTTGGGTGCATTGTAGTCCCAATATAACGCACCTTAAGGTAAATTGGATTACCAACAGTCAATATATCTAGTGCCAAGATGAGATTGACATAGATACCTATGAGAAAACCTGTAAATACAGCCTCATGTACTTTAAAAATCTTTAAAATGTTATAGAGTAAAAGAAGATGTATAAACATTTGAGTCATTCTAATCACCGTGTAACTTGAATAATTCACATCAATCGTCCATGTCATTGATAACACACATAAAAGATAAAAAAGAAAATAGACTATAAGCATACTATTGATATAAAAAGTCTTGGATGTATATAAAAGTTGATAGAGCAGGAAAAATGCGATTAACATCACACCAGAAAGATTTGCAATGATTTCATTTTCTGCTTTTGCGAAAATAACAAGAAAAGCAGCATAAATAGTAAATAAAACATAAAAAAACTTTCTCGCTATTTCATATACCGCTGCATCCTTTTCACAATCCACCATCTTTTATCCAATCTACTTTAGTAATCTCATATCGTTTATTTGCAAGAAAACTTAAATTATCGCTTCTTACCATTATATAACAAAGAGAGCAGCCCAACTTTTGAGATAACAAATCTATCTATCAAGATAGCTATGATACTAGCTAGAACTATCTGTATCACCATACCAAACAGACCTCCAATGCCATACTCTATCAATAGGACCCCAATACTCAAAATTAGAACATGATGAAAAAGGTACACCGTATAGGAAATATCTGAAAGGTATTTAAAGAGTGTTGATGCACGGTTTGTAAACTTCTTAAAGAGGTAAAAACATAATGAAGTTGAAAACCACATACTCACGCTCAAGATATACGCTTTGATGAGTGTCCAGATAAAACTATCAAAATGGTGGATTTTATAGACTATGATACCAGTTATAAGTGCTAGCATAAAACTTACAATAGGTGGATAACTCGAAAACTTTTCAAGTAAATTGGCACTATTATGAAGTAAGACTCCAAATAGAAAAAATGGTAAATAGTTAAAAACCTGTGCTGTTTTTATAATGTTATAAATCGGATATATCTGCCCGATAGCAAGTAAAGCGATGATGATAAATGGCAATAGAAAAAGGAGTATAAGTGTAAAAGGAGTTTTTTCTAAAAAGAGATCAATTTTTTTCATAAAACTCTCTAGCTTTGAACCAAAGAGAGTAAAGATAAAAAGATAAAAAAGAAAATAAATCACTAGGTTAAATAAAAACCATAGATGGGTCACCCACTGCCCTTTTAAAAGATAAGAACTTAACTCAAACTCCATCCATCCAGATTGTGTCAGTAGATACGCTTGCAAACTATTCAAAGTAAGTGCTGTCACTATCAAGGGAAGTATAATACGAGATATCCTCACTTTAAGAAATTTTTTAACTCCATATTTTTGTAGGGTTAGTGCCGCGAAATAGCCTGAAATGATAAAAAAAGTGGGCATTCTAAAGATTTGAATCATCTGTACAGTGACATCAGCTACAAAAGTTGTATGCTCAGAGTAGATAATCCAATCTTGCCTTGTGGAGAAAGTCTTAGCAGAGTGATAAACCAGTCCAAGCATCATCAAAATACCACGCATAGCATCCATATAATATATACGATTGGACATAGTCACCCTTTTATACTTTTTTGTAGCACAGATTATTCCAGTTTATTTCATATCTGACGATATGTTATCATAAATGTATTTTGATATACTATTTTAAATTTATATAAAAAGGGTTTGAGTGCTATTTAGTAGTTATGAGTTTATTTTTGCCTTTTTACCTTTTACTTTTTTCATATATTTTTATCTCAACCATAAAAATTATACTGAGCTTTCTAAACTATTCTTAGTGCTAGCATCTTTGTTTTTTTATTCATGGTGGAATATCATCTATCTACCTTTGATATTAGGTTCCATGTTTTTCAACTATGCTATAGGAAGTTTTCTATCTAAAGGGCATGCCTTTTCTAAAAAAAGCGTACTAAGCTTTGGTATCATTGCCAATCTTTCTCTACTTGGATATTTTAAATACAGTGACTTCTTCATAGAAAACATCAATCTTCTCACAGGCTCCCAGATAGGGCTACTTCACTTAGCCCTACCATTAGCCATCTCATTTTTCACTTTCCAACAGATAGCCTATCTTGTAGATAGCTATAAAAATGAGACAAAAGAGTATGACTTTTTAAACTATGCTATCTTTGTAACATACTTTCCGCAACTCATAGCGGGCCCCATCGTACATCATAAAGAGATGATGCCTCAGTTTGCCTCATCTAGTACAAAAAAACTTCACTATCACAACATATCCTTAGGGCTTTTTATCTTTTCTATTGGACTCTTTAAAAAGATAGTTATAGCCGACACCTTTGCTATATGGGCGACAGCAGGATTTGACAGCACAACTTCACTACAGTTCTATGAAGCGTGGGCAACATCACTCTCTTATACATTTCAACTCTATTTTGATTTTTCAGGGTACACAGATATGGCGATAGGGGCTTCTCTACTTTTCAATATACGGCTTCCTATCAACTTTGACTCACCCTATAAAGCAACCAGTATCCAAGATTTTTGGAGAAGATGGCATATCACACTTTCTCGATTTTTAAAAGAGTATATCTATATACCATTGGGAGGAAATAGAAAAGGGGAAGTGCGTACTTATACCAACCTTTTTACAACCTTTTTACTAGGTGGTATCTGGCATGGAGCTGGATGGACTTTTATCTTTTGGGGATTTATGCATGGCATGGCTTTAGTTATACATCGGGCTTGGAGCCAGTTAGGATTTAAAATGCCAACTGTGTTAGCATGGTTCGTTACTTTTAACTTTGTCAATATCTCATGGGTCTTTTTCAGAGCCAAAGAGTGGGAAGATGCATTGAAAGTTCTAAAAGGAATGGTAGATTTTTCAGACTTCACCTTCTCGTTAAACAGTTTAGAAGCATTTATCATTCTCATAGGGTTTATCATGATACTTGGATTTAAAAACTCTATGTATTATTATGAACATAAGTTCACATTTACAGCCAAACAAGCACTTATAATGATAACGGCACTGTCCCTATCAATCTACGCAATCAGACTAAGGAATTCTAGTGAATTTTTATACTTTAACTTTTAAGAAGAAACTCTTGCTTGTACTGGGTGCTTTGTTGGCTATCATGATAGTATTGGATATCGCATTATACTTTGTGGCAGAAGCTAAAACCACAAAAACCACTTTTATAAATGATAAATTTTCAAAAATAAAACATTTTAAAGAAAATGCAACCGCACAAAGAGATATCGTCTTTGTAGGAAGTTCAAGAACTTTTTTCAATATTTCTACCAATGTTTTTAAAGAAAAAGGTATAGACATATATAACTTTGGTATTTCAGGTGCACAATTTGAAGACTACCCCACTATCATCGCTGATATCATCAAACACCCTCCAAAAGAGGTTATCATCTCATTAACCGTTACTAGACTCTTTGATCAACTTAACATATCAGGATTACCTACCATCGAAGAGGCAAAATACTACTATGACATAGATAAAAAAATGGCACTTCAATCACTCTTACAATGGGGCATAAATCAACATCTATTTTTAGTGCATTCTGAAACTATATACTATAAACTACAATCTATCTATAATAAATTTAATCCTAAAACAGGAGGAAATAAAACAATAAAAAAAGAGAAAAACTACTCTGAGATTGCAGAATGCAACGTTTTTGATGTGCAACATACGGGTGATATTTTAAGCACATTAAAATGTCAAAATGGAGATGGTGCTTTGATAGGAAATCATATCACCCTTAAAGATATAAAGCCACAGCACTTAGAAAGTTTTAATCCTAAATCACTCCAATATATCAAAAAAATGGTTCTAAAACTCACAGAACATAACATCCCTGTAACCTTTGTTTTTGAACCAATCTTGCACAATCCTTATACTTATAATCTGAAAGATATTCAAAAAGAGTTTAAAAATGTTAGATTGATTGATCTGAGTTCATACACAATAGAAGATGCTTTTTGGGCAGATGGTGGGCACTTTAACTACAAAGGAAGAAGACAATACTCTCAGTACTTATCGGATATAATTACTAATAAAGGCCAGTCTTGAAACGTACTATTTTAACACTTTTCCTTCTCACCTCTTTCGCTTATAGTGCTTCTATTGACAAAATCGACCAAAGAGTTGGAGCACGCTTGATAGTGCCTACACCTATCACCTCAAAAGCACTTGTTGCAGCTACAAGCGGTTATGGTGAAGCATGTACACTTAAACATCCTTGCAGCATTCAAACTGCCTTAGCAAAACTACAAGCTGGCACTACACTCTTTTTAAGAGGTGGTATTTATCACTTAGAAGAGAGTATAGTAATACCAGTTTCAGGCACAAAGTCTCAGCCCATCATCATGGAAAGTTACCCAAATGAGAACGCTATTTTAAATGGTAATCAAAGTAAAATCACCATACAAAAAGGTAAACATATCGTACGAAACGGTATACATATTCAAGGCAAATCCTATATCAATATCAGAAACTTAGAAATAATAAATATGGGTGCACGTGGGATAAATATCCTATACAGTAGTCATATCACTATAGAGGGTTGTATCATCCATGACAACTATCTTAGCGGTATCACCATCTATGGAGGAAACTACTCTAAGCCTTACAAACCTTACAAATATGGCTACAACACGATTTCTGACAATATCCTCTATAACAACTCTGATGCTGGCTTAAATGCACTACAAAAGCAAGATGGACATACCTATAGCTATGAAGATGGTGACAATGCAGATGGAATCTCTGTCTCATCTGGAAAATTTAACAAGATCATCCATAATACCGTTTATGCCAATGCCGATGATGGGATAGATCTTTGGCGTTCTAACAACTCCTATGTTGCTTACAATCTTGTCTATGACAATGGTAGAGGCAATGGTGGAAATGGAAATGGTATCAAGGCAGGAGGAAATCGCAACTTTGACCATAAAGAAGATTCTCCCAACGGTAAACTAGCTATAGTAGAATACAATATTGCTTTTAAAAATAAACGTATAGGCTTTGATATCAACTCAGGCAAAAAAGTCACTTTTAGATACAACACAGCATGGAAAAACGGTTCACATGGTTTTACAAGCTATGATGATACTATCGTCAACAACAATATTGCCTTTGAGAATAAAAAAAAGACAATAATAAGGAAACAACATACGCATAACTCATGGCAAAATTCAAAGCCAATTCACTTTATAAGTACAGAGAAAAATTCAGCTGATTTCCTAAGGCTGACAACAAACAAGATGGGAGCATATAGACAAAATAAAGGTGATGAAACACCTCCCCCTACAACAAGCAATGCAAAGATATTTCTCATAGGAGACTCCACAGTACATAACAGAAGTAAGGGTGAGATGGGATGGGGAAGCGCACTAAGTAGCTATCTAAAAAATCCCAATAACCTCTTTAACCAAGCCCGTTCAGGAGCCAGTAGTAGCAGTTATAAGAGAGCACACCCTAGACATCATGACTGGGTATCTACTAAAAAACTGATACAACAAAGTGATATCACAAAAGGGGCTTATCTCTTTATACAGTTTGGACACAACAATAGAGATGAAAATTATACGCAGTTTTATAATGACTTAAAAAGCTATACAACACAAGCAAAAGCACTAGGACTTATCCCTGTACTACTTACTCCTGTGGCAAGACTATATAAATATGATAAATCTCATAAAGATTATCCACAAATAGTACGAGACTTGGCAAAGGATGAAAATATTTTATTGTTAGATTTATATGAAAAAAGCTGGCATATCTTTAACAGCTATCCTACACATGATGCCAT
>DQTM01000243.1 GCA_015662785.1 Sulfurospirillum arcachonense
CATTTGAGAGGTTTTTAGCATCTGCTATAAGTATTCTTACTTTTTCTATGAAGTCGTTGATTCCTTGACTGGCTTGTGCTATCTCATCTTTTCCAACAATATCAAGTTTTATTGTTAAGTCTCCATCTCCGCTTGATAGGTTTCTTGTTCTATCTATCAAGTTGTTAAGTGGTATTGCTATAAACTTTTTAGAGACTAACCATGTGATAATCATGATAAGAAAAGTCAAGATACTCGCAGCAATAATAAGGTTTGTTCTTAGTTCAGTATTTGCTTTTTCAAAATCAGCTAAGTTTGCTTCTCCAACTATAATCCAACGCATTTTTTTGAACTCTTGAAATCGTACTGATTTTTTTAGACCATTCTCTTCATACTCTATGTAACCATTTTTTCTCAATTATCTGTTTTGCTATATCTGAGTTTGCAGATTTGCCTTTAAGTGTTTTATGAATATCGTATTTGTTACTTTTTAGGTTAATCGCATAAAATTGACCATTTTCACCTATCTTCATTTTATCTATTTTATTAGATAGGTTTTTTAGCCCTTTGGTAAAGTTTGTACCTATGAAAAGAATACCTATTACATTTTGTTCATCATCTAAGATAGGAGCGTAAACCGTTACATAGTCTTTACCAAATAGCCTTGCATAGCCGACATAGGTCTGCTTATTCATGATTACTTTATAAGCAGGGCTTTTTGTCCCTAAGTATGTTCCCATAGCACGTGTGCCATCTTCTTTAAGAAGTGAAGTAGAAATACGAACAAAGTCATCACCATCTTTAGCAAATACAGTTGCTATATCGGCCGTTAAATCACTAAATTCACCAACCGCTGTAAAGTTATTGTTTATCGTTGTTCCGCCACTAGCAAGCATAGGAGTTTGAACTCCATTTACATCTATTTTTTCATCTGGCATTATAAAAAAGCTCTGGAAATTTAAAGCAAATATTTTATAAAGTTGTTTCGCACCATCTTCTAATGCACCATTGTATGCATCCATAGTCCCAACCATCTGAGTGACATTTGAATTTAGTTTCATCCTCGTCTCTTTATCTATATAGTTATCTAGATAATTACTTATATAGGTAATAAAAGCCGTCATAGACACTATAATAACTGCTACTAGTATGTAGGTAACCTTTTTTGTTATTGAATTCAACATCTTTACACTCCTTGAGATTGATATAGGTTATAGTAAACATTCTGTATAAATGGAAAATTAAATATGACAGATATCTTACATAACTTTAATTATAGACATAAAGCTCAATGCAGATAGATATTTTAATATATCTTTAACTAAGTTTTGATAGAATCATTTATTCAAACAATTTTATAAGGAGAAAATATGGCTGTTAAGATTACAGATACTTGTATTAGTTGTGGCGCATGTATAGACGAGTGCCCAACGGAAGCAATTTTAGACGAGGATGATAACCCAACAGGAGAAGATATTTACTATGTAAAAGCAGATACTTGTGTTGAGTGTATAGGTCACCATGATGAACCAGCATGTGCAGAGGCATGTCCAACTGAGGGATGTATCGTTTGGGATGCTCCAAAAACTGAAGGCGCTGTTGATGGCGAGCCTTGTGTAGAGTAGTATATACTACAAATATAGAGAGAACTTTAAGTTCTCTCACTTTTTTTATAAATAAACTTCAAATTTAATAATTCTCAAATCTTTTTTTTGGTATACTCGCACGTTCTGTACTATACAGAATATATTATTGTAAAAATTGGAGAAACAATGGAACAAACTTTATCTATTATAAAACCAGACGCAGTTGCAAAAAATGTTATTGGAAAAATCGTTGACAGATTTGAGAGCAATGGACTTAAAATTTCTGCAATGAAAAGACTTCAACTTAGTGCGGCAGACGCTGGTGCGTTTTACGCAGTTCATGCTGAGCGTCCTTTCTTTGGTGAGCTTGTTGAATTTATGACAAGTGGACCAGTTGTAGTCATGGTTCTAGAAGGTGAAAATGCACTAGCTAAAAACCGTGAGCTTATGGGTGCTACTAATCCTAAAGAAGCTGACGCAGGAACAATCAGAGCAGACTTTGCAGAGAGTATCGATGCAAATGCAGTTCATGGAAGTGATTCTTTAGAGAATGCAAAAATTGAAATCAACTTTTTCTTCAGCGGAAGAGAAATAGCGTAATTCAGGCATGAAGATAGTTTTTAAAAAAGTTCCGATAACTGGAGTAGATTTTAAAACTTCTTTTGAAGATATTAAATTTTATGGAATACTTGAAAAAAAATCTAGAAATTTAGTCCAATGTATTGGTAAGCTAGAGGGAACTTTATCTTGCGATTGTGCTAGGTGTGGAGATGAAATGTCTTTACATATAGATGAAAAGATAGCCCTTTTAGCAAGTGATGGACTTTATGAGAGTAGTGAAGAGTTAGTCGAAGTGATAGAATTTTTTGATGAAACCGTAGATTTAGATACAATACTACAAAGCGAAGTGGAAACTCTAAAGAGTGATTATCACTATTGCACTACATGTAGTGAAAATTAAATGTTAAGGATATAAAATGGCAGTACCAAAGAGACGTGTAAGTAAGACAAGAGCAGCAAAGCGTAGAACTCACTATACAGTGACATTACCAGTACCAGTTAAAGATAGCGACGGAACGTGGAGAATGCCTCACCGTGTTAACAAAACAACAGGCGAATACAAAAGCTAGATGATAAAAATAGCAATAGATGCTATGGGTGGTGACTTTGGTCCAGCTCCTATCATAGAAGGTACCCTAAAAGCTCTTAAAGAGAGAGATTTTAAAGCTATCTTGGTAGGAAAAACTGAAGAGATAAGACCACTCATACCTGCTCATTATATTGATAGAGTATCGTTTGTAGAAGCAAGTGATGTTTTAGAAATGAGCGATAGTGCAACAGAAGCACTTAAAAGAAAAGATACATCAATTTACAAAGCAGTTGATTTAGTACGCCAAAAAGAGGCAGATGCAGTAGTATCTGTTGGACATAGTGGAGCTACTATGA
Source organism: Sulfurospirillum arcachonense (assembly GCA_015662785.1). Classification (GTDB taxonomy): domain Bacteria; phylum Campylobacterota; class Campylobacteria; order Campylobacterales; family Sulfurospirillaceae; genus Sulfurospirillum_A; species Sulfurospirillum_A arcachonense_A. Next base: position 3,012 of record DQTM01000243.1, read on the forward strand.
GTTTAGCTACATTAAGAATTGGTCGTCTAAAAGGTGTTTTAAGACCTGCAATTGCAACTCTTATGCCTAGACCTGTTGGAAAACCAGCTCTTGTTCTAGATGTAGGGGCAAATGTAGATTGTAAAGCTGAGCACTTAGTTCAGTTTGCTGTCTTTGGTGAAGCTTATACTAGAGATGTTTTAAAAGTAGAAAATCCAAAAGTTGGTTTGTTATCAAATGGTGAAGAGAAATCAAAAGGTAACGAAGTAACAAAAAGTGCATACGAACAACTAAAAGATATGGATAGCTTTTATGGGAACATAGAGGGTAATGATATATTTGATGGAGCGGTTAACGTAGTTGTTTGTGATGGTTTTGTTGGAAATATACTTCTAAAAACAAGTGAAGGTGTAGCTGAATCAATAACAAAAATTATAAAAAGTAATATTCGCAAATCTCCTCTAGCGATTGCTGGAGCACTTTTGATGAGAAGAGTATTTAAAAGCTTGAAAAAACAGGTTGATTATGCAGAGTATGGTGGAGCTCCACTTCTTGGTATAAAAGGGTGTGCTATTATAGGACATGGAAAAAGTAACGCAAAAGCAGTAAAAAATGCAATTTTTCAAGCAATAACATTTTCAGACTCAAATATAAATGAAGATATCCAGATAGGATTATCAAAACTCGAAAACAACTAAAAGGCTTTACATGTACGCAGCGTTTAGATCTATCGGTAGTTATATACCCCAAAATATTTTAACAAATCAAGATTTAGAAAAAATGGTAGATACTAGCGATGAGTGGATAGTAAAGCGTACAGGAATCAAAGAGCGTAGAATTGCAAATGCTGATGAAGCAACAAGTGATCTTGGATATAAAGCGGCACTTCAAGCTATAGAGCGTAGCGAAATTGATATTACTGAGATAGATATGATTGTTTGTGCAACTTTGAGTCCAGACTACTTAACTATGCCTTCAACTGCAGCAATGATAAGTAAAAAACTTGGCATCAAAAATGTAATGGCATTTGATATAAGTGCAGCTTGTACAGGTTTTGTATATCTGATGAGCCTTGCAAAAGCTTTTGTAGAATCAGGAGCAAAGAAGAATGTACTCATTATTGGTGCTGAGAAGATTAGTAGCATTATTGATTATACAGACCGTTCTACATGTATACTTTTTGGTGATGGTGCAGGTGCAGCAGTTATTAGTGCAACTGAAGATAAAAACGAAGCTATCATAGATGTTTTAGCAAGTGCAGATGGTAATTTTGGTGAACTTCTTATAACTCCAGGATGTGGTTCAGTAAACCCAATTCGTGAAGATAACGTAAATGATAAATTACAGTATATGAAAATGGCAGGTAACGAAGTTTTTAAAGTGGCTGTAAAAACTCTTACAAAAGATGTGATAGAGATACTAAAAAAAAATAAGATAGATGCAAGTGAAGTTGACATGTTCATACCTCACCAAGCAAATTTTCGTATAGTAGAAGCAGTTCGTGCTAAACTTAACTTTCCCGTAGAAAAGTGTGCTATGACAGTAGCAAAGTACGGAAATACATCTTCAGCTTCAATCCCAATGGCAATGAATGACCTTTATGAAGAGGGTAAAATCAAAAATGGTGACTTAATGTTACTCGATGCTTTTGGTGGTGGATTTACTTGGGGTAGTGCTTTAGTGAGATTTGCTGGCAAAAATTTTAGCTCGTAAACTTTTTATTAACTTTCATTTAGTATAATTTTCTTTTTTTAAGGAGAAGATATGGACAAAAAACTACAAAATGTAAAAGATGAAATTTCAAAACTTATAGTCGGACAAACCAATGTCATAGACTCACTTTTAGTGGCACTTATTTGTGAAGGGCATGTTCTTCTTGAGGGTGTTCCTGGACTTGCAAAAACAACAATTATAAATACTTTGGCAAAAACACTTGGACTTGAATTTGGAAGAGTTCAGTTTACTCCTGACTTGTTACCTTCAGATATAGTTGGAGCACAAATATACAATCCAAAGCAGAGTCAGTTTGAAATTAAAAGAGGTCCGGTTTTTACTAACCTACTTTTAGCAGATGAAATTAATAGAGCACCGGCAAAAGTCCAATCAGCTCTTCTTGAAGTGATGCAAGAGAGACAAGTGACCATTGGCGAAAACTCTTTAAAACTTCCATATCCATTTTTTGTTTTAGCAACTCAAAATCCGCTAGAAAGCGAAGGAACTTATTCACTTCCTGAAGCTCAATTAGACCGTTTTATGATGAAAGTAAATGTAACTTACAATACAAAACAAGAAGAGATAGAAATAGCAAAAAGAGTTGCGTTTAAAAGAAAAATAGAGATACAAAATGTTTTAAGTGCAGATGAACTTGAGCAGATGAAATCAAAATTAGACAGTGTACATATAGATGAGCAGATAGAAGAGTATATAGCAGATATAATCTTTGCAACTCGTAATCCTGAACTCTATGGTCTTGAAGAACTTAAACCTCTCATCCGCTTTGGAGCTAGTCCTAGAGGAACAATTGACATGCACAAAGCAAGTCGCGCTCATGCACTTTTAAATGCTCGTGATTATGTGACACCTGTAGATGTAGTATTTGTCTCAAAAGAGGTTCTTCGTCATAGAATCATACTCGGTTATGAAGCAGAAGCAGATGATATTACAACCGATACTATACTAGATAAAATCATAGAGGCGTTACCTATACCGTGATATCGCTAAAAAAGATAATAGCAAAAAGCAAAAAATATATTTATGGTGAACTCTTAGGAGAACACAACTCAAAACTCATTGGTGATGGTTATGATTTTGCCAAAATTCGTCCTTATCAGTATGGAGAAAACATACGCCGAGTTGACCCTTTTGCAACTGCAAAAACTGGTGAAATATACCTGAGAAGTTTTTACGAGAGCCGTGAAGTAAATGTGGAAGTGATTGCACTTATGAGTGGAAGTCTTTATTTTGGATCAACTGAGCTAAAACAAGAAAAAGTGGCAGAAGTCGTATCAATTCTTGGACTTAGTGCTGTTAAAAATTCAGATAGTTTTACACTCTCCCTTTTTAGTGATAGAATTCTGACAAGAACCAAAGCTACTAAAAAAGAGAGTGGAGTTATAAATGCCGTTGAAAAATCTCTACATGTAAAGGTTTTAAATGAGCAAATTGATTATGATAAACTTAGTGAGTTTGCACTTAAAAAAATAAAAAAACGTTCATATCTCTTTTTGGTTGGAGATTTTTTAGAGACCCCAAAACTAAAAGCTCTTAGTAAAAAACACGAGGTTGTGGTTGTAAGAGTGAGAGATAGGTTTGAAACAAATCCAAGTAACATTGGTGAACTTAGTATCATTGACCCTAGTAGTGGTGAAAAAAGTGAAGTAATTTTTAGTCAAAGTAGTGTGAAAAAATACAAAAAAGATTTAAAAAAAGCAGATTTAAAATTTGCTAGTTATCTTAAAGAGTGTGGAGTGAGGTTGATAGAGTGGAAGAGTTAAAAGATATAAAAGGGCTGGTTCAAGTTGAGGACTATAGTCTTTACATTTTTATCGCTATTGTGTTTGTATCTTTAGTTTTACTTTACTTTATAATCAAAAAAATCATAAACTATAAAAAGAGTGTTTCACCTATAAAAAAAGCAAAAAAAGAGTTAAAAAACTTAGATTTAAGTGATAGTAAAATAGCCTCTTATAAACTTACAAAGTATGGAAAAATTCTTAAAGAGGAAGAGTTTAAATACCTTGAAAAATACAAATACAAAAAAGAAGTTGTAGAGTTTAGTGAAGAAGATTTACAGAAGATAAAAGGGTTTTTAAATGCAGTTTGAGTATCCTTATGTTTTTTTAATTTTAATTCTATTTATAATTTGTGCCTTTGCATGTAAAGAAAAAAGTGCCTACATGTATATGCCAGATTTTTTCAAAATATCTTTACATGTAAAGGTAAACTACCTTAAAGTTTCTCTTAAATGGCTAAGTATATTTATGCTCATAACTGCTTTAGCTTCACCACTAACAAAAGATGAAAAGAGTGCAACCAAGCCAGCTCACGCTGTTATGTTACTTATGGATGTTAGTGACTCTATGAGCCAAGGACGTATGGTAATTAATTCTCTTGGAGGGGTTGATAATAAACTTAGTGTAGCTAAACAAAGAGCGAGTGAATATATAAAACAAAGGGTTAGTGATCATGTGGGGGTTATAGTTTTTGGAGATTTTGCATATGTAGCATCACCTCTTAGTTTTGACCACGACAGTAGTGCAACTCTAGTAGAAAGTATAAAAAGGGGAGTAGCGGGAAGTAAAACTGCTATGTATGATGCTCTTTTTCTCTCTGCTAGACTTCTGAAAAACTCAAAAGCAAAAGAGAGAGTTGTGATTCTCTTAACAGATGGCTTCAATACAGCAGGTCAGATTCCACTCGAAGTTGCCTTGAGAGCCATAGAAGATGAAAAACTAAAAGTATTTACTGTTGGGATTGGACGTTATGGTGATTATGATGAAAATGTTTTGAAACTCATAGCAACAAAGAGTGGTGGAGAGTTTTTTTCAGCTCGTAATTCTTCAAATCTTGAGAAGATTTACGCTCACATAGATAGACTTCAAAAGAGTGAACTAAGAAGCAAACCAGAGTTCAATAATAACTACCTTTACATGTACCCACTTGGACTATCACTACTGTTTTTGTTTGGGTTTTTACTTTTTCATATTAGAGGAGCAAGAAGATGAGTTTTGTATACCCTTGGTTTTTACTACTGCTCTTTTTAGTTCTGTTTTTTTATGGAGTAAAAAAATCTTCAAAGATTGAACAAGTTTTTTCAAAAGAGATGCTTTCAAAACTTCAATTTGGTGCACTAAAAGGAGATATAAAATACTATCTTTTGATTATTTCATTTTGTTTTATGGTAGTAGCTTTGGCTCGTCCAGTGATGATTTCAGAAGATAAAAAAGAGGTAGATGTAAAAAGTTTTAACTTTGTAATTGCTCTTGATATCTCAAAGTCTATGGAATCAAAAGATGTTTTTCCAAGTAGACTAGAGTTTGGAAAAAAAGCGATTGATGCGATTATGCAAAGAGTCCCTGAAGCAAATATAGCTGTGATTGCCTATACAAATGATGCTTTTTTAGTTTCACCTTTTAGTAATGATTTTAAGAGTATTAAGTTTTTACTCTCAAACTTAGATTCAAATTCACTGAGTTCAAAAGGAAGCCAAATACTCTCAGCTCTCGAAGCAACTAATAGAGTTTTTGAGTCAACCAATGACAAGAAAAAATCACTAATTTTAGTAGGCGATGGGGCAGATGGTAGAGATTTAGCAAAAATAAAAGAGTATATAAACCAAAACGATATAACTCTGCATGTACTAAGTATTGGTACAAAAAAAGGTACTACTTTGAGTGATGGACAAGGTGGACTCGCTAAAGACAAAGATGGAAACATAGTAATCTCAAAAAGAGATGATTCACTTTCTAGTGTTTTAAATGGTGGAGTATATCTTAGCACGTCAGGCGAGTTGTCTAAACTAGATTGGTTTGTAGATGAAATAAAAAACTCAGTCGATAAAAAAGAGGTTAAAAGAGATAGATTTGAGGGTGCTAAAGAGCTTTTTTATTATCCGTTGATCCTTAGTCTGTTTTTACTGTTTTTTGCATTTAATGCTCTCAGAGTTCCATTTTTAGTTGTGTTACTTTTTGTTCAAGTTGAAAGTCGTGCAGGGATGTTTGATTTTGTAGATATATATAAAGCAAAAAAGAGTTATGAAAACAAAGAGTACAAAAAAGCAGAGAAAGGTTTTGCAAAAGTAGAAGCTTCTTACAATGAAGCAAATGCACTGTATAAACAAAAAAAGTATAAAGAAGCTCTGAAAAAGTATGAGACCATTGAGGATTTTAATGGAGATGAAGAGTATAAAAGACTTCACAATATGGGGAACTCTTATGCAAATTTAAACAAAATAGATGAAGCGATAAAGAGTTACGAAAAAGCTTTAAAATTAAAAGATGATGAAGATACAAAAGCTAACTTAGAGTATATGAAAAAGAAGAAAAAAGAGCAACAACAGAAACAGAAAAAAAAGAAGGGCGACCAAAAACCAAAAGATGACAAGAAAAAGAAAAAAGAAGAGAAAAAGTCTGATGGTAAAAATGAGAATAAAAACAAAAAGAAATCGAAACAAAAAGAAGAGAAAAAAAGCCAAGAAAA
>DQTM01000053.1 GCA_015662785.1 Sulfurospirillum arcachonense
ATAGCTAGCTATGCTTGAGAACATCTGCCTCAATAGTGAACAAAATAGAGACGCTGTTAAGCGTCAATTTGGTCTAGGATGGGTATAGACCTTTTTCTATCAAAATCTGAGAAGAGGTTCTTGCTAAAGCTGAGTTAGCACCCCAAATACCTGCTACTTGGCATTTTAGATAACGAGATAAGAGTCGAGGTAATGCAAATTCAACATACTTGGGAGTCCAATCTGTGGCTATTGACTGGATGATTCTTACCTCCGGATATTTTTTAAGAACATCATTAAGTCCTCTAACTCTTTCTGAGCTAAATGAAGTTTTTCGTACACCTTCAAAAGCAAAAAAGTTGATATAACCATTGATATCTTGAAGTTTTTGTTTTATAGCTTTTGTAACCATATGTTCTGCTGTAAGATAACCTGCCATATAGTCATCTATAGCTATTTTACCTATATAATTTGAGTATTTTTCTCTTGGTTCTCCTATAATTTCTAACTCTTCTTTAGTTAGGTCACCATATAAAAAAAACTTTTATACCACTACTAGACAACGCAGGGATAGATCTTGATGCTATCAGTTTCTCTCCAACAACGATGACATAATCAGGTTTGTTTTTACGTTTTGCTATTTCTTTAGCAATCTCTACGGCTTTTATGTGGTTTCTGTTGGTGTATATGATTTCCAAATCAACGTTCAAGTCTTTGGCAGCAGCTTTTGCAAGACGATGGATATTGTTCCAAAATATTTCAGTTTGAGTAGCAACTGAAATGAAAATGACTTTTTCTCTTGTGTGGCTTGAAGCATATAATATAGAAGTATTGAATAAAATAATTAGTAAAACGAGTATAAATTTTTTAAACATTTATGCTACTTTCTAAACTTAATACAAGAGTGTACTAGCTTCTAATTTAAATTATTATAAGCTATTTCTATGATTTATCAAGTATTAACACCAAATTTAGTAAAATCTGCTTATATTACATGTAGGGATTTTTATGCTAAAAGACAAGATGAATTCTAAAAAAGATATTCTTTTTTATGGATTAACGCCGCCAAAAGCAAAACATACTAAAAAAGAGATAGAAGCTATTGCTGCAATTCAGATTGCTAGACTTAAAGATTTAGATATAGATGGGCTTGTACTTTATGACATACAAGATGAATCTGACAGAACTGATGATAAACGTCCATTTCCTTTTATGGATACAATTGAGCCTTGTACTTATGCTAGAGACTATCTTGAAGTGATGGATTTTCCTATCATTGCTTATAGGGCAGTTGGCAAGTATACTAAAGAGCAGTTCACATCTTGGCTTCAAAATATACGCCGTAAAGACTCTTACTCAGTTTTTGTAGGAGCTGCGAGTGTTGAAACTAAAGTAAACATTGGTATGAGAGAGGCTTATAAACTAAAAACTGAGTTTAACAAAGACTTGACCATAGGTGGAATCATGATACCAGAGCGTCACACAACTCATGGCAATGAACACTTAAAGGTTTTTGCTAAAATTGAGGCTGGTTGTAAGTTTTTTGTGTCTCAGTGTGTTTATGACCTTATGGGTGCGAAGAGATTTTTGGATGATTATGTTGCTTATGGTAGAGAACATAACATACCTCTAGTTCCTATTATCCTTACTATCACTCCTTGTGGCTCTTCTAAAACACTTGATTTTATGAAGTGGTTGGGCATAAACATACCTCCACACTTAGAAGAGAGACTAAAAAACTCTGAAAATATCTTGGAAGACTCTGTAAAACTGAGTCGTGATATATTTGAAATTCTATACTTTTATGGTAAAGGAAAAGGTATACCAATTGGCTGTAATGTAGAGAGTGTAGCTATCAGAAAAGATGAAATTGATGCCTCTATAGAGCTACTTCACGATATTCAAAAGATTATGGAACGCTGATTTGCATGATATTGTACTGTGCACATTTAATGCACGATATACTCACACTTCGATTGGTTTAAGATACCTCTATGCAAATTTAAAAGAGCTTCGTGACGATGCTGTTATAAAAGAGTTTGTTATAAACTCACAAGTAGCAGATGCTATTGAAACTGTTTTGAAAGAAAACCCAAAAGTTGTTGGAGTTGGAGCGTATATTTGGAATGCAAACGAAGTAGGGGAGTTCATTGAAGTTCTCAAAAAAATTGCACCTCATATAATCATAGTTGCGGGTGGTCCAGAAGCTAGTTACTTTCCTCATAGAGTTGATTTTAGCAAAGCAGATTACTTTGTTCAAGGTGAGGGAGATGTGGCTTTTTATGAGCTTTGTCGAAACATATTTGATGGAAACCCTCCACAAAAAAAGATAATCAAAGCCGAAATAGTAGATTTGAGTAAGATTGAACTACCTTATGCTTACTATACGGACAATGACGTTGCCAATAGACAGTGTTATGTTGAAGCAAGTCGTGGGTGTCCTTACTCTTGTGAGTTTTGTCTTTCATCATTAGATAAAAAAGTTAGAAAAATAGAAACGAAACGATTTTTAAAAGAGATGTCTATACTTTGGGATAGAGGAGTGCGTAGTTTTAAGTTCATAGATAGAACTTTTAACCAAGGCATAGGAACTGCAAACAAACTTATGGATTTTTTCCTCTCAAAAGAACCGCCATATTTCATACATTTTGAAGTCATTCCTGATAACTTTCCAAATTCTATAAAACAACGCATAAAAGAGTTTCCACCAGCATCATTGCAACTAGAAGTTGGTATACAGACACTTGACCCCCAAATATCGCAAAATATATATAGAAAACTAAATATTGAGAAGATAAGAAAAAATCTAGAGTTTTTAGAAAATGAGACAAAAGCTCACTTACATGTAGACCTTATTGTGGGTTTACCAGGGGAGAGTTTAGAGCAGTTTGGGAAAAACCTTGATTTACTTTACAGTATGACAAAGTGTGAAATACAACTTGGAATTCTTAAAAAACTTTCAGGAACTACGCTAAATCGTCACGATGAGATACATGGTATGGTTTATAGCGATAAACCTCCTTATGACATACTACAAAACACTCTAATACCATTTGATATGATGCAAAAGATGAAACGGTTTACTCGTTTTTGGGATATGGTTTACAACAGCGGAAACTTCAAAAAATCTGTTACTTATCTCTTTGGTGAAGGGAAAGTTTATGATGGCTTTTTTGCATTTTCCCAGTGGATATACTCTCAAACTCAATCAACTTGGCAGATTTCACTAGACCGTCTTGCTCATCTTGTTTATAGATACGTTACTGAAGTCTTACATGTAGACGAAGAAGAGTTTAAAGAAGTAATGACACAAGACGTTATGGTCGTACGTGGAAGAAAATTACCTAAGTTTTTAAGAGTTGAAATTGAGAATAAAAAAACAAGAAAAGAAGAGGCTAAAATCTTTAACAAAAGACAGTTAAAACACTCTTCTTAGTTATTACTAGCTACCACTAAGTAAGCTTAAGATTTCACTATCGATTAGTTTAATGATGAACATTGTATTTGGTGTGACAAGTGCGAAAAAGTTTGCCCACCAAATGCTATCATATTTAAACAGTTTGAAGATGGTCATAAAGTTTATAACTATAACCCATATCTATGTATTTACTGCGGTGATTGTATTCGTGCTTGCCCTAAGAGTGGTGATGCTCTTTGGCAAAGTGAAAAAAAAGGAGTACCTTCTACATGTAAAGATGCTCCTAACAATAACTGGTTTATTTGGGAGAAAGAAGCAAAAGAAGGACGAGAAAATTATAAAAAAATTAAAAAATCTAAAAAAAGTGTATAATTACACAAAAATTTAGGATTTTTAATGAATAAAAGTTTAATAACAGATTTAATTAGTCTTGCTTTGATAGCTATCTCATTTGTAGTAGTTGAACCTTTTGCAAATGCAATTTTGTTTACAGGATTATTTGCACTCTCAGGTGCTCTTACAAATCAGATAGCAATTCATATGTTGTTTGAAAAAGTTCCTTTTCTGTATGGAAGTGGTGTAATACTTCTTCGTTTCGAAGCATTTAAAACTTCTATAAAAGAGTTGATGATGAATCAGTTTTTTACAAAAGAGCAGTTGAATGACTTTTTTGCACAAGAAGAAAAGAAAATAGACTTAACCCCAGTCATTCAAAATGCAGATTTTTCTCCGGCTTATGATGCTTTAACAAAAACAGTTATGGAATCACAGTTTGGTAGTATGCTTGGTATGTTTGGTGGAGAAAAAGCACTTGAAACTATGAGAGAACCTTTTACGAACAAACTAAAAGTTGCAGTCATTACTATAGCAAACAGTGATTCATTTAATGACCAAATCAAAATACACTTAAAAGATTCATCACTTAGTGATGATATGCTCGCTTCTATAGAAACAGTAATTGATGCAAGACTTGAAGAGTTGACACCAGTTATGGTTAAAGAAATAGTTCAAACTTTCATGAAAGAACACTTAGGTTGGCTCGTAGTTTGGGGTGGTTTCTTTGGTGGACTGATTGGTTTAGCTGGTTCATTTGTTCTATGAGCCTTATTTAAAAGCTTTAATATATGAAGTCTCGAAATATTACAACATTATTTTACAACAAATGGTTTCAAATTAGCTAAATACTGATTAAACTCTTTAATTATCTATTTTTTAACAATATATTTGAATCTATGCACTTAATAAAATAATAGTTACAATAATATTATTGACATTTATATATTAATTCAGTATAATTAATTAATAATACTGATAAATAAAGGAGTAAAAGATGACTAAGCCAATTACAAAAAGAGTTAAATCTAGCATATCTAAGCTATCTGATGGCATTGCTTTTGCTTCTAATAGCTTTAGACTTGTCAATGCCAATATTAATAGTATTGAAAAAGAGTTAAGTAGATTAAATGCTGATGGAACAATTAAAAGATTTAGAAAAGGAATATACTATAAACCAAAACGAAGTTCATTATTTGGAGAAATATTACCTAGTCCAACATCTATAGCACACGCAATAGCTAAACTTAATGATGCACATATAGTTCCTGATGGTTCTATGGCTCTTAATATGTTAGGTCTATCAGACCAAGTACCTATGAAATATATATATCTAAATGATAAATTACATAAAAGTGAGTTTGTAGGAAAAGTAGAAATTGTATTTAAAAGAATTAATGCTAAAAAACTAACAGCATATAATAAAAAAGCAGGTTTAGTTTTAAGTGCAATGGAGTATTTAGGTCGTAATGCCTTTGATGATAAGGACTTAATAAAAGACTTTGCTACTAAGTTAGGACTAACTGATATTAAAGATTTAGAAAAGGCTTCAAAAGGTTATCCCGCATGGACACAAACGAGAGTAAAGGAAATTATAAATGAAATATATTAAAGAGTTTTTATCATTATCTCTTGATGAACAACAAGCTGCATTAAGTCATGTTGCAACTCAAAAAGGATTACCACTTATTGTCGTTGAAAAAGACTTATGGGTAACAATTGTATTACATATTTTATTTGGTGAGAATGGTTCTAAAGGTATCTTATTTAAGGGTGGAACATCTTTATCTAAAGGCTTTGATTTAATAGATAGATTTTCAGAAGATATTGATGTCTCATACTCTATTGATACATTAAAAGAACACTATGGTGAGTTTGAGAATCCTTGGAATTATTTTGACGCTATTAATAGTGACGACAAATGGTCTAATAAAAAGCTTGAAAGAGAACTATCTAATTTAAAAGATATAGGACAGCAATATACAGATGAAATTTTATTAAAGATTGTAGAAGATGAGATAAGTAAGATTATTAATTTACCTTTTAAAATAATATCTCAAGGAGAAATGACACTATATATTCATTATCCAAAATTATTAGATAATAGTGAATATGGTGGATATATAGAGCCAATGATTAAAGTTGAAGCTGGTGTAAGATCTGCTAGAGTACCAACTATTACAAAAAGTATCGATAGCTTTTTTGAACAAGTATTAGAAAAAAGTGATCCTATAGAAGTTAATATACTTCGTCCAGATAGGACATTTTGGGAAAAGGCTACAATTTTACATGCTGAAAATTCTAGAAATGAACCATCAAGAATAGAAAAAAGAAATCATATGAGTAGACATATTTATGATTTAGTAAAACTATATAATAGTGAATATGGGAAAATGGCTCTTAATAATTTAGATTTATTATTAAATGTTGTACAGCATAAATCTACTTTTTACAAAGATAATAGAGCAGATTATCTAAAGGCAACACCAGAATCTATAAAAATTGTTCCCACAGATAAATTAAATAGTAGCTTTAAAGTAGATTATGAAGATATGTCAAAAAGTATGATAATTGGAAATCCTCCTACATATGAAGAGTTGATAGAAAAGCTTGAACAAATTGAAGATGTATTAAGAAATTATAATAAACTTTAGAAATTATAACTTTATATATAGTTTATGACCAAAGCCATTTTTCAAATATATAAATTATAATACTTGTTACTAATAAATATTCCACTTAATTTCCTTTACCAGTTATTATGTTACAATCAATGCTAAATGTATAATGGCCTGAAAAATCAAGACAACTTTTCAGCTTAATTAATTACAACCTCTTTTTGTTACCTTACCCTACATTTTTTAGAAATTCAATATA
>DQTM01000037.1 GCA_015662785.1 Sulfurospirillum arcachonense
TCTAAAAAACCAAGTCTTAAAAAGTAGATTTTAAAGAATGTCCAATATGGACTAAATAGTGCTTTTAAAACTCTATCTTTTTTGTTTAGGCTTGAGTATCTGTTTTGTTTGGTTATAAACTCTTCTATATTCTCATAAGCAAAATGCAACATATGATTTCTTAGTGTATCAGTTTTTTCATTAGTAAGAACTTTTTCGTGTACTTCATCTTCGCTAAATTTTGCATATTTTTTGTCAAATAGCCTTAAAGTAACATCAGGGTAAAGACCACAATGTTTTATAGGTTTTCCAAAAAAGTAGTTAAGTCTTGGTATAAAATAGGCTCTGCATGTAAAGTCATTAGAGAGTATTTCGTTTTTAAGCTCATCTGTTATGATTTCATCACTATCAAGAACAAAAAGCCAATCATTTTTACACGCTTCAACTCCAGCTTGTTTCTGTTTCCCAAATCCAAGCCATTTCTGATGGAGGATTTTTGTATTTTGAAATGCATTGGCAATCTTTAAAGTATCGTCAGTTGAGCCAGAATCTATTATAAGAACTTCATCAGCAAATGTACAAGAGTTAAGGACTTTGTTTAGATATTTTTGTGAATTAAAAGTTAGTATTACTATGGAAAGCTTTAGCATATATCTTCTAGTAGTATGTTTAAATTTTTATTATATTGATTAGATGATACAATTACAGCTGGTCTTGCTTTGTATCTAAGACTACTTGCAAAAGGAAATTTTACTACTACAACATCGTATTTATAAAAATTTGTCATATATAGAATCCTCTTTATTATCCCAAACTTTTGAAAAACTTTGATTTGAAATTTTCGTAAAATCTTTTTGTTCACTATTTTGATTTATAATTTCGTATTTTGAGATAACATTTGATTTGAGATTTTCTATGATATTTAAAACTATATCTACTTTAGAATCTTCTATTTCAAGTTTTATAGTTTGCATTTCATACACCTTTTTATTTTTATTATAGCAAAAATCACTTATAGAGTTCCTCATATTGGTTTTTCCATCTTCGGTGCAACCAAAACCACTCATCAGGTTTTGCTTCAATAGCTTTTTGAGTTATGTTGGCTTGTTCTTGTACGCTCTTTTTTATATCTTCTTCACTTTTGTCAGTTTTGTCTGTTGTGATGGGTTCATAAAAAGTTATGTCGTAGTTTATATAGTCATTTGTTGTTATAAAAGCTGGTATTATTGGAGTTCCAGTTTTTCTAGCAATTAGAGCAGCGGAAGGAGTATGACGTGCCAGTTTACCAAAAAATTTTATGAGTATACCCTCTTTAGCACTTGTGTTTTGGTCTACTAAAAGACCTACATTTTCTCCATTTTTAAGAGCTTTTAGTAAGCCTCTAATTGCCCCTGCTTTTTCAAGCATATGCACATTGAATTGGTTTCTGTTTTTTTGTAGAACATCATTCATTTTTTTAGAGTCCAAGTTTCTTCCAACTCCCCAGAGTTTTCCGTAAGTTGCCCCCATGCAAAGTGGCAAAAGTTCCCAGTTCCCGTAGTGTGCGGTTAAAAATATAACACCTTTACCCTCTTTTTTTATATCGGTATAAAAATGCTCATTGTGTATAGTCACTTTTTTTAAAAGTTTTTCTTTTGATATGCCCTGATTTTCCACAAAATCTCTCATATTGTAAAGCAAATTTTTGTAGCATTTTTTTGTGATACGTCTTTTCTCTTCCTCGCTCATACTATCGCCATAAGCCAAATCAAGATTTACACGAGCAATTTTTTTGTGACGAACGTCTATTTTGTACGCTAAAAATGCAAAAAAACTCAATATGCTATTCATGGTAACCCTAGGAGTATATTTCACTAAAAGAACAAAGAATCTGAAGAAAAATAGATAAATATAATCTAACATTTTAAAAGCCTTTCTGCTAAAGAGATAATTTTTTTAGCTTCTATATGTTTTATGCAAAAATCACTTTTATCTAAAGTATTTGCATCTATGTCTTTTCCACAATCAATAGTCAAATTTATATCAGTTACCAAACTGTTTCTTTGGCTTGGTGTTGGACCAAAAATAGTTATGCTTGGAGTGTTAAGTGCCCATGCCATATGTGTTGGTCCGCTATCTCCCCCTATGACTAAACTGCTATTTGAGATCACATTTTTTAATTCATCTAAGCTCAGTTTTGGAAGTACTTTAGCCTCTGTTCTATCAGATATAAACTCAGCATTATCTTTTTCACTTTCATGCCCCCACGCTATAAAAGTATCTACATGTAAAGCATTTATAACTTCTATAAATTGTTCTTTTGGGTAAATCTTACTCTTCCAAGATGAGCCAACACAAATAAGAAGTGTAGGTTTAAATTCTAGTTTTGAGTTTGAGTATAAAAATGGTTCTTTAATTTGTAAATCAGGTACTTTAAGTTTCAAAGCTTTACATGTAAGGGTTATATTTCTTATTATGACATTTTCTTCATAAGCAATTGCAAATGATTTGGTATAAAAAAGAGAAGCCAAAGGTTCCCGTAAGCTATTTTTATCAAATCCAATCACTTGTTTTCCAAGTATTTTAGAAACGATTGCTGATTTTATAAGACCTTGTAAGTCTATGACAATGTCATAAGGGGTAAGTTTTTTTAGTTTTTTATATTCATTTAAAAAACCGAGTTTGTTGTTTTTTAGTTTTAGTTTATGAATATTGCTTATGTGAGGATTATTTTCTAAAATACCAGCAAATTTTTCTTCAACAAACCAATCAATAGCTGCATTAGGGATTTGTTTTTTTATGTATTGTAAAACAACCATAGAATGAACAATATCACCAAGAGCCGAGAGTTTTACGATAGCAATTTTCATATATTTATTATACATTATAATACCTAAAGAGATGATTAGCTATAATAATCTTCTTATAAAACTGATAGGATTTACATTGAACAATATTTTTAGAGAGTATGACATACGAGGCATCTACGAAAAAGAGTTGAATGAGAAAACAACAAAACTAATAGGTTATTTTTTAGGTCTACATGTAAAGAAATCAGGAGGCGTTGTAGCCCTTGGTTATGATGCTAGAAGTCACTCTCCTATGCTTTGTGAGTATCTTACAAGTGGATTTAACAAAGCTGGTTGTACAGTACTAAATATGGGTTTAGTAGCGACTCCTGTGAATTACTTTGCAAATTATAATGAATTTGATGGAGTCACTCCAAATGCCTCAGTGATGATAACAGGTTCACATAATCCAAGTGAGTACAATGGTTTTAAAATCACGATAGATAAAAAGCCGTTTTTTGGTGAAGATATATATGCTCTAGGTCGTGAGATAATAGCAAATTTAGATTTTCAAGTTGAAGATAATGTTGCATGTAAAACAATCAATGCAAAAGACAGATATATAGACTTTTTAGTAAAAGAGTTTGAACACTTAAAAGGGTTTGATAAGAGTTTTGTATATGACTGCGGTAATGGTGTTGCTGGTGTTGTAGCGCCGCAAATTTTTGAGAGATTGGGCTTTACATGTAAAGCTCTTTTTGTAGAACCTGATGGAACTTTTCCAAACCATCACCCAGACCCAACAGTAGAAAAAAACTTAGTAGATATAAAAAAAGAGCTTGAGGGTGAGTTTGAGTATGGTTTTGCTTATGATGGCGATGCCGATAGAATTGCCTTTTTGACAAAAAAGAACAATGTCAAAGGTGACATCATGGCTATACTTTTTAGTGAGGCTATGGATAATCCAACAGTAGTAGGTGAAGTAAAGTGCTCGCAAGTGATGTATGATACTATCAATGAGTATGGGAAAGCTTACATGTATAAAACAGGACATAGTAATCTTAAAGTCAAGATTGCAGAAGTAAACGCAGATTTTGCAGCAGAAGTAAGTGGTCACTTGTTTTTTAATGATAGATACTTTGGGTACGATGACGCTATCTATGCGACTTTGCGTATGATAGAACTTATAAATAATGGTTTACATGTAGACAAGAGGATTGCCCAACTTCCTAAAGTGTATTCTACGGAAGAGATAAAAGTAGAAACAACTGATGAAGAGAAGTTTGTTTTGATAGACAGAGTAAAAGAGTTACTCAAAAATCCTCCAAATGACTTTCCTTATATCAAAGAGATTATAGATGTAGATGGGGTTAGAGTTATATTTGATGAGGGTTGGGGACTTGTGAGAGCTTCTAATACTACTCCTGTTTTAGTGACTCGTTTTGAGTCTACATGTAATGAGAAAGCAAAAGAGTATGAAGAGAAGTTAAATGCACTTATAATAAAGGCGAAGACATTATGAAAATACTTGTAACAGGAACAGCGGGATTTATTGGTTATCATCTTTTGAATTATCTTTTAAAAAGAGGTGATGAGGTTGTTGGACTTGATTGTATCAATGATTATTATGATATCAATGTGAAGTATGGAAGACTTGAGAGAAGTGGTATAGACAAAGAAGATTTAGACTATGGCAAAACTATACAATCTTCAAAATATCTCAATTATAAGTTTGTCCAGTTAAATCTTGAAGATAAAGAGAATATGGAAAAACTTTTCGAAAATGAGAAGTTTGACAAAGTATGTAACCTTGCCGCTCAAGCAGGAGTTCGTTACTCATTGACTAATCCAGATGCTTATATACAAAGTAATATCGTAGGCTTTTTAAATATCTTGGAGTGTTGTCGTCATAACAAGATAAAGCACTTAGCATATGCAAGTAGTTCTAGTGTATATGGTCTAAATAAATCTCAACCATTCTCAACAAGTGATGATGTAAGTCACCCTATAAGCCTTTATGCCGCGAGTAAAAAATCAAACGAGCTAATGGCTCATACTTATTCTCATCTTTATGATATTCCTACCACTGGACTTAGATTTTTTACAGTTTATGGACCCTGGGGAAGACCTGATATGGCTCTGTTTTTGTTTACAAAAGCGATACTTGAAGGCAAAAGTATAGATGTGTTTAATCATGGAGAGATGCAAAGAGATTTTACTTATGTTGATGATATAGTTGAGGGGATTGTACGAGTTATAGATAACCCTCCAAAGGGTGTGGAAGAAGAGAAGATGAATCCATCAAACTCAACTGCGCCTTACAAGATATATAATATAGGAAACAATAACCCAGTAAAACTTATGGATTTTATAGAGGCATTGGAGAAGAAGATAGGACGAGTAGCAAGCAAAAATATGCTACCACTTCAAGCAGGAGATGTTCCTAGTACTTATGCTGATGTGAGTGACTTGATTGAAGATTTAGATTATAAACCTGAGACTACTATAGAAGAGGGTATAGATAAGTTTGTGGATTGGTATGTGGACTTTTTCAAGGTAAAACTATGACCAACAAACTCTTTTTTGATATAAAACCAGATTTAAGCGCATATGAGGCTACATGTAAAGAACAAAAGAGCATTGGTTATTACAGTTTGCCTGAACAAGACCTGAAGTATCTTGAAGAGTATAAAAAAGATTTCAATGCAAAAAATAGAGATGTAGAACATTTAGTTGTCGTAGGTATTGGTGGAAGTTCTCTTGGGCTTAAAGCGATATATAGAACCTTGAAAAACACAAAAGATTTTACAAAAAAAATACACTTTTTAGAGAGTACAGACCCTATCGCTATAAAAGCTGAATTAGAAAAAGTCGAGCTTAAAAAAACACACTTTTTTGTGATAAGTAAGTCAGGAACCACGATAGAGACAACAGCAATATATAAGTATATTTTAGGGCTTTTAAGTGAACATGAAATCAGTGAAGATTATAGATTTACTTATGTAACAGATGAAGGAAGTCTACTTGAAGCTCATGCAAAAACTAAAAAGTCATTTTGCCTTTTTATCCCTAAAAATGTAGGTGGAAGATTTTCAGTGCTTTCAGCTGTTGGTTTAGCACCACTTTCACTCATAGAAGTTGATATAAAAGCACTTTTAGATGGAGCAAAACAGATAAAAAATAGCTTTTTTGAAAATGGATATATAAAAGATATACTTTTAAAAAAAGCAACTTATTATGCAAAAAACTCTATGAAATACAACATAAATACACTTTTTGTTTATAGTGAAAGTTTTAAGTACTTTACAGAGTGGTATGTTCAGTTATGGGGTGAGAGTCTTGGTAAAAAACAGTTAAATAGCAGTTTTAATGTAGGACTTACTCCGGTGGGAATCATAGGACCAAAAGACCAGCA